>WFUY01000147.1 GCA_015484715.1 Thermoflexales bacterium
ACCCCGCTCTCGGTAACGTTCCCCGTGACCCCTACGATGGACCGCACCACCCGCCGTCGGAGACGCCGGTCGTTTTCCGCGTAGACGACGACGTGGAAGGCCCGCACCACGTTGCGCAGCGCGACGTTCTCCGGCAGGTTCCGGGCGGCCATCAGGCACAGATCGCGAAAGCGCTCCAGGGCGTCCCGAGGGCCGTTGGCGTGAATGCTCCCCATTACGGCATGCCCCGTGTTGCCCGCCTGCACGAAATCCCACGCCTCGGCCCCCCTCGCCTCCCCCAGAATGATCCAATCGGGACGCTTGCGCAGGGCTTGGACCACCAGGTCCCGTTGGGTGACCTCCGTCCCCTTCGCCTCCCCCGCCACCCGGGTGACCAGGTAGCTCACGTTCATCAACGGCACGTCCAATTCCCGCGTGTCCTCGATGACCACCACGGCGTCGTCCGGCGGGATGGACCCGCTCAGGGCGTTGATCAGCGTGGTCTTGCCCGACGCCGTAGCCCCGGTGATCAGGATGGACCCCCGCCCGGCGATGACGCGGCGAAGAAAGTCGGCCGCCTCCTGCGTCAAGGTCCCCAGGCGAACCAATTTGTCCAACCGGTCCTCACCGGGAGCGAAGAGGCTCCGATGCCGGCGGATGACCACCTGCGGCCAGGGTTCGGCAACGGGGTGCAGGATAACGTGGATGCGAGAGCCGTCCTTCAACCGGGCGTCGGCGTAGGGACGGGCGAAGTTCACCTGCCGGCCGCTCCACGCCAGCGCCCGCTGCACGAGTTCCATCAAACGGCGCTCGCTCCCGAAGTCTACGCCGGTCACCATCTCCCTCTGCCCCCCGGACCGCACGACGATGACCCGATGCGGCCCCAAGATGTAGATGTCCTCGATGCTCTCATCCCGGAGTAATGGGTCGAGGGGTCCCAGGCCCAACAGTTCGTCCAAAACCCGTTCGACGATCAGGTCCGGGGAGCCGGAGACGGTAGGACGGTTGTCGGCAAGGGCGACCCGATTGAACCGCTCCAGTTCCTCCCGCACCAGCTCGGCCATCCGCCGTCGGTCGGTCGGTCCGGGATTCTCCATCTGGGCCGGGGTAAACGTTCCTTTGAAGAGCTTTCGCACCCGCTCCAGGAGCGCGTCATACGGGTCGGTTCCCTCGCGCAGCGCCCGGGCCGCTGCGCCGTCGGCCACCTGCCGGGCTACCAAGTCAATCTGTTCGTCCTGTCCGAAGGAAAGCGTAGCCATTCTGCACCCTTATACACCTATGAAAAGAGCCGCATAAATCCCCGCCTTCGTCCGCCCTGGAGCCGCCGAATCTCCACCAGCGGCGGATAAAGCGTGGCCGCCAGCGTCATCAGGTCTCGGCTGGTCCGAGCCTTCCCGTCGTGAAGCACCAACGGCTCACCGGCATTCAGGGCAACGGTAGCCGCCTCGTCCTCGCTCATCGCCACCTCCTGGAGGATCGGCATCTCATCCAGCGCCTTCTGGATGTCGCGGCGACCGATGCCGTGGCGAGGATGATATTTGTTCACCACAACCCGCACCCGATCCCCTTCCACCAGACCGGCATCCCTCAGAGAGCGCAACGCCTGCCGGGCATCGTTCAAACTGGTCACCGTGGAATTGACCACCAGGTAGACGTGATCGGCCCCCTTGAGGGCCGCGTAGTGGACCGGGTTGTTGTAGGTCTGCCCGGCGTCCACAATAACGAAGTCGAAGGCCGGTCGCAGCGCGTTCAGCAAAGCCTCAAAGAAGCGCAGCCCCTGCTCCTTCGCCAACGGGTCTCGCGCCGCCATCCATTGCTGGGGGAGTCCTAAAAGCACCCGCAGACCGGTCGGTCGCCGACCGACGTAGTACGGCACCAGGTGATTCTGGGCCATCGGCGTAGTCATTCGCCCCTCCTGGAGGAAGGCCGTGGCCAGAGAGTAGATGTTCTTCCCTTCTTGAGGCAGGTTCAGCAGAAGGTGAACGTTGCCCTTGTTCATGTCGGCGTCCACCAGCACCACCCGTTTGTTGGCCATCACCCCCAGCGCCGCCGCCACGTTGGTCGCCAGCGTCGTCTTGCCTACCCCTCCCGTCGGGGACCAGAAGGTGATGGCCTGCCGCATCCATCCCCCCCGGTCCACGACGGCCGCTACGCGCGGAGAGAGTTGGGGAACGTACTTGTCGGAGGCCCGGAAGCGATGGGCCTCCAGCAAGGAGACCCGGGCCGTTCGCGCCAGACGACCGATCCCCTCCCGGCTCAGCGGACGGTTGAGATGCCCAACGGCCCCTGCCTCCTCCATCGTCTGCGCCCAGTCGGTGGCAGGGTCCACCAAGGCGATGGTGAGAATGGGGCGGTCGGGGTAGTGGTACAGTCGGTTTATCACCTCCAGGTTCAAACCCGGCAGTTCCGGCGAGAGGAGTACGACGTCGGCCTCCCGCTCCTCGGCATCCTTCTCCAACGTCGTCCCTTCGTAGGTGATCCCTGCCAGCACGATTCCGTGAGGGTTGTCGGGGACCAACTCCGCCATCAGGACCTGGAGGTCCGCCATCAACGCAGGGGGAAGCGCAGCCAACAAGCGGATGGGGCGTTCCTCGGCCATCACCATTCCCCTCCTCCGGTGGATCGCCGCCGAACGACGACGACCAATACGCCTACGACGACGGCCAGGAATATCCCCCCGACGCAAACGGGGATGATCAGCGCCGAGAGGCCGGCGGTCATATCCCGCCCCCCCGATCCGCCGGAGGAGCCCGCCGGGCCGGAGGACGGCGTCCCCTTGGGAACGGCCGTAGCCGCCGGAGGTTGCCCCGTCGAGGAAGCGGGTTGCGACCCTTGTGCCGGAGGACGAACGCCCGAAGCGGAGGGGGGAAGAGGCGTCGGTTGCCCACGGGATGAGGGAGAAAGGGTCGGTGATAAGCCGACGGTGGACGTAACGGGAGGCGTCGAGACGGAGGTGGTGAGAACACCGAGGGCACGAAGCCGTTCCGCCTCGAAGAAGCGCCTCACGTCCTCCCACAAGATGCCGGCCGTGGGCCGGTCCAGGACCTCGGTCGCTACGGCAACCGGTGACAGCAGGGAAACCCTCACCGTTCCGTTGTCGAGGGCAAAGGCGATCAACTCCTGGGCGTCTCTGGGGACCACGACGGTCAGGCTCTCCACCGGCCCCTGAACGTAGGGCGAGGGGCTCCCCCCACCCTGAGCGAAAGAGGCTCCGTAAGCCGGATTGGGCACCTGTTTGTGCTGTACGGACAGGACGCGGACGCCGCGCAAGACGACCTTGGCGAAGGGAGGACTCACCTCGGGCAGCCCTTCCAGAAGAGGACCGGAGGTGATCGGGAGGGTGGTGGTCAAAGCGTAAGGGGAGGTGATGACGGTGGGAGAAGGAGGCGGAACTGCCGGAAGCAGCGACCGAGGCCCCCCGGGCGGAAGGACGGGGGGCAGGGCTGCCGCTTTTTCCGACTTCCCGGAAGAGCCCTCGACGAAGAACCCCTTGGGAATGCTGAGAACCAGGTCTACGTGATCGCCGGGGAAAATCTGCTGAGGGGACGTCTTGGCATCCACCGGTACAACGACGGCGACCTGACCGGGATCGTCCAATGCCAGTGAGAGATGAACGGGAGCAAGAGGGTTCTCCGGGGAGACCAGGGCGTTGCGGCGCAAGGGTTCTCCCTTGTGGATGGGCTCGACCACCACGTGGCCGACGTACCGCTCCAGTTCATATCTATGGACCAGACGCCGGGCCACGGTAGGGCTCATCCGCATCTGGTCCACGGCGATGTCTTGAGCGGTGAGAACGGTGTACGGCTCCAGGTCACGGCGGGCTACGGCGATTTGATAGGGTGGGGGATTCAGTAGGTTGGCTACCAGGAGAATGGCAACGAAAGCTCCGGCGAAAAGGAGAAGCCCAACCAGGAACGTGATGCTCTTGAAGACTCGGAATTGCATAGAAGCCTCCTGTTACGGTCCCATTGTCAACGCCATCAGGAGCCCCTCAAGCCGATTCCTGAGATCGTCGAGGAGAAGGAGAAGGACGCGCCGCTGGCTGGTGGTGAGGTCGTCCAAGGCAACGTCGTTGAGCCCTCCAAGCGCGTCGTCGAGGCGGTGGAAGGTATCGCCCAGGGGGGAATGCAAAGCAGCCGACACCATCGCCCCCGCCGTGGGCAGGGGAAGTGGGGTCGGCTGCGATCGGCATCTTCAACCACCGCCGGCCCACTTCATCCAGATCGTGGGCGGCGGCCTCGGCTGCTATGGCGTCCGGGAGGATGGCAAGGCCTGTCACGAAAGTCTCCGATGTGTCCCCTCCCTCCAAAGACGCATCTAGATATTACCACATAAGTTATAATTTGTCAAGAATCATCTGACTAATATTATAACATAATCTTCTATTTCAACAGTGAAATAGTGCGTTTATCTGAGGAGTCAAAAGCAGCAAGAGGAAAACGGCGAAGAGATATAGAAGAGGTTACTTCGGAGGATGAAGGAGAAACAGGAACAAAACTGGACTTTCAGACACGCTTCGACAGAATCAAGTTGTTTGAGTGGGGAGGAGCGTACTCTCTGGTAAAAAAACTGATGGCTCCTTCCCTTTCAGGTCAGCTTTCTGACCGAGGAGGTACAAGCTTTTCGTTGAAGAATCGCTTACCCCTCTTACCTCCCAAACGCCGCCGCAGTAAGCCGGCATAGGCAACGTCAGCTTCGTTCAGAACACGCTTTTTTCCTCGCCCTTTGCCCGCAGGCTCACTGATCACACGAATGTACCCCCATTGAATCCACCGGTAAAGACTGGGAAGAGGAATCTCATATTTCTCACTAGCATCCTTAACGCCGATGGGCATTCCCTCTAAGTGCCTGACCTGTCTCCAGAGATTCACCCGTATACTGAGAACACGAACATCCTCTTCTGCCACGGCGAGCGTCCCATCTATCGTTATGGCTTTTACCTCTCCCCGCTCAACGGCTTGCCGGAGCGTTTCTCCGTCCACGGCGAACCGCCGGAGTGATTCCTCAAAGGGCACGTATACGGGCAAGGCAGCCTCTCCCACCACTTCGGGGGACCTGGCCAGATTTTCCGTATCCTCTCGAGACACTACAATCTCCTCGCCCAGTTTCACCGCCCGAATCAAGCCCTGATCTACAGCCCGGGCGAGCAGGGTCGGCTTGATATCAAAACTCCGAACAGCATCTTCAAATCGAAGGTACACCGGTTGTTTTTCTTTCATCCTCTTCTCCCCAGAGGAACAACGACATTGCTTCCTCTTCGTAGTCTCCGGTCAGGCAGCTCGTGTATCCAGATTTTCTATCGCTCCTGTGCCCTTCGGATGGTCAGGATGGTCGCATCCGGGTCCACGTCGGGAGGAAGTTCTACCATCTCCTCGGCCCGCAACCCTATCCTCCAACCTCCGTCGTAGATCATTGTGATGTAGACCCCCGTGTACCCCGC
>WFUY01000148.1 GCA_015484715.1 Thermoflexales bacterium
CCGTCGAAGACCAGCTCGTCCTGACCGCCCACCAGGTTGCAGAAGGCGACGAAGGCCTCGTTGTCGGCCGCCCGGATGGCCAGCATCCGCTCTCGGAAGGCCCCCTTGCCGATGTGGTAGGGGGAGGCGGAGAGGTTGACCAGCAGGTGGGCACCACCGTCCACCGCCTGGGCTTCCGGGGGGCCGGCGGGATACCAGATGTCCTCGCAGATGCTGACCCCGATGATCACCCCGTCGCGGACGAAGACCAGGTTCTCCGAGCCGGCCCGGAAGTAGCGGTCCTCGTCGAAGACGCTGTAGGTGGGCAGGTAGTGTTTGCGGTAGACGCCGGCCAGCGCCCCATCGTGGAGCACGGCGGCGGCGTTGTAGATGTCGTCGTCGAAGTCGGCGAAGCCGACCAGGGCCGTCAGCCCCCGCGTGGCCGGGGCGATCGCTTCGACGGCCGCTCGGTTCGCCCGCAGGAAGGCGACCTTGAAGAGCAGGTCTTCGGGGGGGTAGCCGGGGATGACCAGTTCGGGGAAGACGACCAGGTCGGCCTGCACCGATCGCGCCCGCTCGATGGCCTCCAGCACCCGTTGGGTGTTGCCCTCGATGTCGCCGACCATCACGTTGATCTGGGCCAGAGCAATCCGCAGCACCATTGTACTTCCCTCTCCTTGGAATCACGTCCGGTAGTGGGCGTTGATGGTCACGTAGTCGTGGGAGAGGTCGCAGGTCCAGACAACGCTCTCTGCCTCGCCCATCCCCAGGTCCAGCCGGACGGTGACCTCGTCGTGGGCCAGCAGGGCGATGGCCTGCTCCTCATCGTAGTCGGTGGGCCGGCCGCCGGCCACCAGTTGCAGCGCAGGTCCGGCGTCCGCTCCGGTGCCCGGGGCGAACCAGAGGGCCAGCCGGTTGGGGTCCAGGGCCACGCCGCTGTAGCCGGCCGCGGCCAGGATGCGCCCCCAATTGGGGTCACCGCCGTAGAAGGCGGTCTTGACCAGGGGGGAGCGGGCGATGGCCTGGGCGATCTGCTCGGCCTCGGCCGGTGTCCGCGCCCCCGTCACCCGGACCTCGATGAACTTCGTCGCCCCCTCGCCGTCGCGAACGATGGCCTGGGCCAGCTCCTGGGCGACCTGGGTGAGGGCCTCGGTGAAGGCCGCCCCGCCGGCCCGGACACCCGAGGCCCCGCTGCTCAGGAGCAACACCGTGTCGTTGGTGCTCATATCGCCGTCCACGACGATGCGGTTGAAGCTGGCGGCCGTCGCGTGGGTGAGGGCCTGGCGCAGCCGGGGGGCGGGAACGGCGGCGTCGGTGACCAGGAGGGCCAGCATCGTCGCCATATGGGGGGCGATCATCCCCGCGCCCTTGGCGATGCCTAGGATCGTGTAGGGGCCTTCGGGGGTCGTCACCGGACGGTAGACGAGCTTGGGGCGGGTGTCGGTGGTCATGATGGCCCGGGCGGCCTCCTCCCAGCCGTCGGGCCGGAGGGCGGGGAGGGCGGTCTGGAGCCCGTGGACGATCTTCTCCACCGGCAGGGGCACGCCGATGACGCCGGTGGAGAGGACGAGGACCTGTTGGGGCTCACAGCCCAGGAGGGTAGCTGCTTCTTCGGCCGTCCGGTGGACGTCGGCCAGGCCGCGCTCGCCGGTGCAGGCGTTGGCGTTGCCCGCGTTGATGACGACGGCCCGGACGCGGGCGGTCGGGTCGGCCAGCACCTGTTGGTCGTAGAGCACCGGCGCGGCCTTGACCCGGTTGGTGGTGAAGAGGCCGGCGGCAACGCAGGGTTGGTCGCCGACGACGAAGGCCAGGTCCAGCGCCTCCTCCGGCTTCAGCCCGCAGGAGACGCCGGCAACGCGGAAGCCGGGTACTTGCGGCAACGACATCGTTTGCTCCCCCTTGGGTTATGGCAATGTGGGCTTCCCCTTCTCCATTTCCTGGATCAGGTTCTCGATCTCTTGGATCAGAAAGGGCAGGTTGGGGCGGGTAAAGCTCATCTCCGGAGCCGGGATACGGTTATGTTTGATGTTGGGATGAACGTGCTTGTGGTGAGGATGGGTGCTTTGCAGCGAAGGATCGTGGGGATGCGGCTGCGAATCGTACCAGTACAGCTTGGTGTCACCATGCCACACTTCGTAGCCATACGAGTCAATGATGGCAGGGAGACGGTGGTACAGGATCCGTTCGCGGACAACCAGCCGGATGCCGTGGTTGAAGAAAATCTCCCCGGCCACCCGGGCGAGGGTTGCTCCTCTTCGGATGAGCACCACTGTGGAGCGGCGTACTGACGGAAATTGCTCCGCCAGGGTGTAGAGGAACAGTTCGTAATCTTCTACGGTGCGGAGCGGGTTGTTCATGCCGCCACCCGAATCAATCCGGCTAAACCGGGCTTTCGCCGCTGAATCCGTTGGACTTCGTTACGGTAATCGGCCTGACGAGCGAGCCAGGTCTTGTAGACACTCGCCCACTCGCTGAAGTCCAAGACCCAGCTATCATCCTCCGGCTCCTCCCCGCTGATGTATGCAGCATAGAAGGTCTCCGAACGGATCCCATACTTGCGCTCAAATTCTAACAGTTCCTCCTCCAGAGCGTGGATGTCTGCCAGGATTTCTTGCAGTTCCATTGCACCTTACCTCCCAAAGGCTGCCTCAGTCGCGCTTGAAGCGGGTGTAGTCCGGCGCTCGGTAGCGGGAGATGCCCACCCCCTCGATGTCCAGCAGGGCGGCCACTTTGAGGGGCAGGCCGAACAAGTTGATGAACCCCTCGGCGTCCCGCTGGTCGTAGACATCCATCTGGCCGAAGCTGGCGTAATCCTCCCGATAGAGGCTGTAGGGGCTCTTGCGCCCCACCACCGTCGCGCTTCCCTTGTAGAGCTTCAGCCGGACCGTCCCCGTCACCCGCTCTTGGGTCTTGTCCACGAAGGCGTCCAGCGCCTCCCGCAGCGGGGTGAACCACTGGCCGTAGTAGACCAGCTCGGCGTAGCGCTGGGCCACCACGTCCTTGTAGTGCAGCGTCTCCCGGTCCAGGCAGAGGCTTTCCAGCTCCCGGTGGGCGGTCAGCAGGAGGGTGCCCCCCGGCGTCTCATAGACGCCCCGAGACTTCATCCCCACCAGCCGGTTCTCCACCAGGTCGGCCCGCCCGATGCCGTGCCGACCGCCGATCTCGTTAAGCCGGGTGAGCAGCTCCACCGGTCCGTAGGCGACGCCGTTGATCTTCTTGGGCACGCCGGCCCGAAACTCGATCTCCACGTACTCCGGCTCATCGGGCGCCCGCTCTGGGGCGACCGTCAGGACGAACATCTCCTCTTCCGGCTCGAACCAGGGGTCCTCTAAGGGGCCGCCCTCGTGGGAGATGTGCCAGAGGTTCCGGTCGCGGGAGTAGATCTTCTTGGCGGTGGCGCTGACGGGAACGTTGTGGGCCGCGGCGTAGGCCAGGGCGTCCTCGCGGCTCTTGATCTCCCACTCCCGCCAGGGCGCGATGACCCGCAGGTGAGGGTTGAGGGCCTTGTAGGTGAGCTCAAAGCGGACCTGGTCGTTGCCCTTGCCCGTGCAGCCGTGGGCCACGGCGTCGGCCCCCTCCAGCTCGGCGATCTCCACCTGCCGCTTGGCGATGAGCGGGCGGGCGAAGGAGGTGCCCAGCAGGTACTTGCGCTCGTAGACGGCTCCGGCCCGCAGGACCCGGAAGGCGTACTCGGTCAGGAACTCCTCCCGCAGGTCCTCGATGTAGACCTTCGAGGCACCGGTGGCGAGGGCTTTCTCCTCTAATCCCTCCAGCTCTTCCCCCTGCCCGATGTTGGCGCAGAAAGCGATCACCTCACAGTCGTAGTGCTCTCGCAGCCAGGGGATGATGATGCTGGTGTCCAGGCCGCCGGAGTAGGCGAGGACGACTTTGTGTACCGCTTGGTCAGCCATAGAACAGACCTCCTCCGTTGTGTATCCCAGGTTACGGGGTTATGGGTTGCGCGGACGTGAGATGGTCCCAAAGTTCGCTCAAGGTGCTCACCAGGACGATGGGCCGGTCCAGGGCCTGGGCGATCTCGGCGGGGCCCACATCGTCCAGGGCGATCCGGTCCGGGTGGTCGAAGGTGACGCGGGGGAGCGCGACCAGGTCACCCAGGGGGCGCTCCCGAAGCTGGCGGATGATGTCCCGGCCCATCAGCAGGCCGGCCACGGTGATCGTCTCCCCCAGCCGCTCATTGACCACAGGCACAACGCTCACCGGGATGCCGGTCCGCTGGGCGAAGTCGGCGACCACAGCCCGCAGGAAGGGCGCGAAGAGGGTTCCCGTCGCCAGCGTGACCTGCTGGACCTTCCCCGAGGAGGGCGTGGCTTGGGTTGGCCCCTTCCCATCGTCAGACCTAGCCCACACCTCCTTGAGCGCCTCCCAATCGTCCAGGAAGTCGCGCACCATCCCCAGCCCGTTCTCCTGGAGGGCCAGGTCGTCGTAGGCCTCGCGGGGCGGGATCGGTTCGCCCAGCACCAGGTACCACTCGTCGGTCAGGTAGGCGAAGCGGACGCCCAGCCGGGGCAGCAGCCGGGCCTGCCAGGCGGTCACCTGCCGGAAGACGCGGCGGGCCTCCTCCGGCGTGTGGGGGCGCCAGCCGTACTTGTGGTAGCGGGTGATCCCCACGGGGACGACGCTCACCGAGCGGACGGCCGGCCAGAGGGTGACCAGGTCGGCGATGGAACGGTCCAGGTGGGGGCCGTCGTTGAGCCCCGGCGTGATGACCAGTTGGGTGTGGGTCTCGATGCCGTGCTCCCCCAGCCAGCGCAGTTGCTCCATCACGTCGGGGGCCTGGGGGTTGCGCAGGACCCGCCGTCGCAGGGCCGGATCGGTGGCGTGGACGGAGACGTAGAGGGGGCTCAGGTGCTGCTCGGCGATGCGCTCCCAGTCCTCGTCGGTCAGGTTGGTCAGCGTCACGAAATGGCCATAGAGGAAGGAGTAGCGGTAGTCGTCGTCCTTGATGTAGAGGGTGCGCCGCATTCGGGGAGGCGTCTGGAGGACGAAGCAGAACTCGCAGAGGTTGTTGCAGCGCCGGATGTCCACGTCGAAGGTGGGGTGGGTGAAGGTCAGGCCCAGGGGCTCGGCGTAGTCCCGCTCGGCCTGGAGGCGCAGCGTCTCCCCATCCCGGCGGATCGTCAGTTCGACCTCTTCCTCGGCAGCGTAGAACTGGACATCAATGACGTCGCGCACCGGGTGGCCGTTGACGGCCAGGAGCCGGTCGCCGGGGCGCACCCCCAATCGGGCGGCCAGGCTGTTCGGTTCCACCTGGGCGATAATGCCGGCGTGGTGGGCATCATTGTGGTTCAATGAACCCCAGCTCATGTAACGCCTTGGTGAGATCGGTTACAAACCGCTGGTAGGCCGGTACCGTTCATCGGTCCGCCCCTCGGCATACAGGGCCAGCACTAGAGCGGTCATCAGGGCTGGCCCCCTCCATTCAACTGGACAAAGGCCTTATCCGGTCGGGCGCTTTTGCACCCTGCCGGCGGTCAGTTTCGGGGGGATTTTACCCTTTATCGGAACTTTTGGCAAAGGGGAAATCGGGCTAGGGGGCTTGCCGGCCGATTCAGCGCCTGGCGGTGGCCTAGGTCGTTTCGTCTTCCGGGCTAAGGCTCCCGCACACAACGGTACCCGTGGCGGGGGTTGCCCCAGTCCTTGGGCTGCCAGGAGACCCGACCGTTGTAGCTGATGTAGTAGGCTTCGCCCTCGTCGTACTCGTCGGCCGACCAGTAGTAGATGGGCGCTTCATCGGGCGCCCACAGGGGAGTTTCCTTGTTGGGTAGCCTCTCGCAAAGGGCCTTTTCGGACTCCCCGTCCCAGGTGCACCCGGCATTCTCACCGCCCCGGACGAGGGAACGGACGATCTCTTCGGCGGTCGGCATACGCCAGATGTCCTGCCGTTCGGCCATCAAGGTGGAGCCGTCCTCGCTCAGGTAGCGGCAGAGGCCGGTCGTCGCCATATCGTTCGCCGAGGCGTGGCGGGCCTCGTAGCCTGGCTTCTCTCCGAAGCCCACCGGCGGCACGCCGTAGAGGGCGAGCATATCCCAGGATGGATATCCACCCCACGGCTGCTTCCAGTTCCATCCCGGCCCCTTGGGAGCCCAGACCAGGGCGACGCCGTGGCCCTCGATCAGCCGTGCGCCTCGGTCCCCGTCGTCTACGCGGGTCAGCACCAGGGGGGCGTAGTAGGCCGAGACGCCGAGGGCTACCAACAGGGGGAACCCGACGGCCAGAACGTAGCGCAGGTTACGGCGAAGGTAGGGGCGCCATTCCATTGCGTCCCCTCTTCTCGGCGGTGCCCACCCTTCGGCGAGCCGCTGCCGGCGGTGGCGGCCTTCGAGCAGGAAGAGCACACCGGTAAGGAAGAGCAGGCCGCTGGCGGGGAAGGTGCTCAAGACCCGCCCGAGGGAGAACTGACCCCGTGTCACGGCCAACCCCCACCACCAAGCGGTGAAGGCCCCGCCGATGAGGAGGATCAGCCAGCCTCCAAGCCGGGGCCACGTCAGCGCCGTCAATGTGAGGGCCAGGCAAGTGACGGCGGGGATCAGGTAAGCCAGGGGGGAGGGGAAGGGGAGCCCCCAGCCCTCGTAGTACATCTCCGCCGTGCCCCACAGCGTCCAGAGGCTGGTCGTCAGGATCACCAGCCCGGTGGCGATGTAGCCGGGGAGCCGGCGTTTCAACTTCGTGGGAGAGGGGGGCGGCATCTTACGTGACCTAAGGTCAGGGGGTTAGCAGTCCTGCTGTTGGAGCAGGGAGGTGAGGCCTGCTCGGAAGGCCTGGAAACTCCTGGAACGGTTGCGCGATGGGTCGAGGTGGGGGGCAACCTTTCTAGCAACTTCGAGTTTGCCTCCGACCCTGTACCGATAGCGTCTCAATAGGCGGTCCAATGCTTCCCAGGTCCCTCCCCGGATTGCGTCTGGGTTGCGGTATCTGCGCCGTTGGGCCAGGGTTGAGGGAATCCTCGGATAGGCTTGACGCAAAGCCGAGACATCGCCGAAGAACCAGGCTTCCAGTTCTTCGATGGCGATTCGGTTGACCACGACGAAACAACCTCTGGCATCTGGATGGCTTTTCGTAGCCAGCCCACATCGCTGTGCTGCTTCTTCCAGCTTTCTCTTTAGGGCGTAGCAATCCTCTTGGTCGTTGTCTACCAGGACAACGAGAGCCATCCTGTAGCCCGGGGCTCCCCTAATCCAAGCGGCGTACCCTCGAAGGCGGGCCTCCAATTGATTGAGGAGGTCCTGCTTGCCTCGGAAGGGATGTACCCTGAACGACACGTTGGGCAAGATATGGGGGATAAGAGCCTCCAGGACTACTTTGGCAGACTCTTCTTCAACGAGAAACTCGATGTGCATCGTTTCTCCCCTGTTACCGGTGCATCATCACAGGGGAGTCTGCTACAGGTAGCCCTATAGGCTCCAGGTAGCCTTCGGTCCACAGGTAACCGAGGAGGGAACCGGCTCGGATGAATTCGCGCACTCCATCAATATCTGCTGCACGCCGAGCTTGTGTGAACCCTTGTTCGTCCCGCTGAAGAAGCCACACTTCTTCTGGCTCTAGGCCGTTGACAAAAAAAGGGGAATGGGTGCTAATCAGAATCTGTGTATGGCGGGAAGCCTGACGGCATTCTTCGGCCAACTCCCTTAGGATGTGAGGGTAGAGGTGGTTTTCTGGCTCCTCAATACCGATGAGTTGGGGCGGGGCTGGATCATAGAGAAGAACCAGATAAGCAAGCATCTTTAGGGTGCCGTCAGAAGCATACCTGGCCATAATCGGCTCGTCGAAAGGGGCATCTTTGATTTGCAAGAGCAGTCTCCCGTCCTGGAGAAATTGGGCGTCTACAGATTCCAAGCGTGGGACCCGTTGGGAAAGCTTCTGTAGAATCTCTCGCAGGCGCTCAGGATGCTCTTCTTTGAGGTATTGGATGACATTGGGGAGATTGTCGCCTGTTTCAGAAAGATGTTCTTGCGGCCCAGCCTCGGGAATACTGCGGGCGCTGTTGGCGGAGATGTACGACAGATACCAGCTGGTGATGAAACGACGTAGAGCACCGATGCGAGGATGTTTGGCTAGTTGCCCCAGGGCATTGACTGCGAGCACCTCTGGGCTGTCCAGATGTTCTTCGATCCGTTCGTCTTCTTCATCAGGCATGTCTCCTGTCACTACAGACCCTTTACCTTCCTTGAAATCCAGGAAGCGGAACGGCCGGCCTTGTGATTTCCGCCGCCACTGCAGCCACTCCTCAACAACGTAGGGACGTCCCCGACGTTCATCAATACTCAGGTGATAGGTGATGAGAGGGGAACCGGTCCTCTCCCGATATTTGAGCTCGATAGTGATTGGTCCTTCCTGGCCTCGTGTGCGCAACTCTTTGAATCGGCCTCGCCTGTCTATGGCCTTGCGTAGGCCCACGGAGAAAGCATCCGAGAGGAAGGCGAAGACGTCGAAGAGGGTGGACTTCCCGCTGCCATTAGGCCCTAGGAAGACGGTCAGAGGAGCTAGATTCCGCAGCCTGAGATCACGGAGTACTCGGTAGTTCTGAATGTGCAACGCTTCAATCCGTGGAACACTTGGGGAGAAATTCCGCTTCACATTAAGCCTCCTCGCTGTTCCTCCTCTCCACCAGAGCGCACCTCAACGGACGGTTGCTCCTGAGAGGCTGCGCCGAGCTCGGCGCGGGCCGGCTGCTCCCGCCGCACCAACAGCCCCGTGATCGGCTGGTCCGTCTTGATCACCCGCAGGCTGCTGGTAACGGTGGTGAGCAAGGTGGACGCGGTGGCCTCGATCTCGTAGGTCCCGTTGGGCACCGGATTGCCCCGTCCATCCCGCCCATCCCAGACCAGCACGTGCTGGCCTGCATGCCAGCGCCGGCGGTCCATCAGCACCGCCACCTCCTCCTCGGCTTCGTTCCAGACCCGAACGGTGACCTTGGCCGAGCGGGAGAGGTGGAGGCGGAAGCGGGCATCGCTGCCCCCAAAGGGGTTCGAGGAGATGAGGGGTTGCTCGCTGACGAAGGCCAGCGACGTCGGCCCCAGCCAGCCTCCCAGCAGGATCCAGAGGGCCAGGACGAAGGCGGCGCCGGCCAGGGCGGAGAGGGCGATGGGCCGCAGCATCGCCTCGGTGGGGCGCTCCGTGCCGATGGTGTAGCGCACCCGCCGGGTCGTCACCGTCGAGTTCCCGGCCCGGTCTGTCACCTCCACCCGGACCAGGTTGGTACCCTCCAGCAGGTTGACCACCCCCTGGAAGTTGCCCTGGGCGTCCACGGTGAGCTGCTGGTCGTTGAGGAGCACCGTCGCCCCCGGCTCCGTCTGGCCGACGACGAGGAGGGAGGGTTCGTGCACCTCCAGCCCCTCGGGGACCGAGCTGAGGGTGATGGCCGGCGGCTGTGTCTTCACCCGCACGTACCGCTCCACCACCGAGGTGTTGCCCACCTCATCCGTCGCTTCCAATCGGACGATGTTATCCCCTTCCTCAAGCAGCACGTCCACGTTGAAACGGCCGGCGTCGTCCACGGCCACCGGCTCCCCGTTGACCAGGAGCGTCGTCCCGGGCGAAACCCGCCCCTGCACGCTGAGGAGCTTCTGGTTGATCCAGACGCCGTCCGGCGGGTTGTCCACGATGATCTCCGGCGGGCGCAGGACCAGCGTCACGTTGCGCACCACAGAGGCCACGTTCCCCGCTGCGTCCACCGCCGTCAGTTCGATCCGGTTCTCCCCCTCTACCAAGTGATGGCGCAGGCTGAAGCTGCCGTCGTCACCGACGGGGATGGGCTGGGGGTTGTCGTTGAGCCGCAAGGTCGCGCCGGGCTCCGTCACACCCTCAATGGCGATCTCTTCCTGGGCGACCTTGGTCTCCTCGGGCAGGTTGGCCAGCCGGATGATGGGGGGCTCCGTGTCCACCCGGATGGGTGTGGTGGCCGTCGCCGTGCGGGCTGCGCCCTGGGCCGTCACCCGGACGATGTACTCGCCATCGGTGACCACACCGCCCCGGTCGGTCCGACCGTCCCAGAGGACCGAGTGCTGGCCGGCCGGCTGGAGCTCCTCGGCCGTCAAGGTGCGGACGACCATACCGGCCTTGTCCAGCACCACGACGGAGACGGTCGCCTCCTCGGAGAGGCTGTAGAGGATCACCGCGCTGTCCAAGGTGCCGTCGCCGTTGGGGGAGAAGACGGCCTGCTCGGTGGAAAGGGCCACCTTGGGCGGACGGATCCACTGGAGGGGAAAGAGGAAGACCAGGATGGCCAACACGGCCCCTCCGGCTAGGACGAAGAGCAGGGAGGTCGCCCGTGAGCCACGGGCCTGAGCGTACCGCGCCGAGCGTGTTTCGAGGGAGCTTTTTGTGCGCATCGTTCCTCAGTCCAACTCGAGCATGATGATGTCGTCGCTGCTGTCTCCGGCGGAAGGGGGGGAGCGCTTCGGAAGATCGGCACCAGGACGCGCCGGCAGGGGCACGTTAGGGGCCGAAATGCGGGGAGCCCGGGCCCTCCGCCCTCCGGCAGGGCGGGGAGTGCGCTTCTCTCGCCCCCCCTCGCGGGAGGCCAACGGGGGGCGCCACAGGTAGGCCCGGAAGCGGAGGGCCAGGGCCACCAGGACCGCTGCCCAGAGGGGGAGGAGCAGCATACGCTGCCAGCGTTCCCAGGTCAGCCCGATGGCCTCGGGAGGGGCTCCCAGCCCCAGCAGGGGCAGTCCGTAGCTTCCCCAAAGCAGGAGGATGGACGGGCCGGCGCTCAGCAAGGGGGCCAGCCCCCGAGCCCACCGCGGCCGGCGGATGGTGCCCTCCACCCGGCTGGAGAGCCATCCCGCCAGGTAGCCGGCCGCTGCCCATCCCAGCACCATCAGCAGGTGGCCCAACAACGCCTGAGAAGAGGGCGCGAAGGGCCGCCCCAGGCGCAGCACCGTCTGCCAGGAGCCGGCCGTGTGGAAGCGGGCCATCATCGGTTCGATGGAGGGCCACCAGCCCTCCAGGGCGATGGCGTCCACCGGACGGCCGGCGATGGCGGCCAACGTCTGCCACCAGAGGGCGGCCAGCCCGCCGATCAGGGCGCCCGCGACCTCGCCCCACCAGAAGCCGGCCAGCAGTGGCACCGCCGTCGCCAGGTGGCCGGCCCCCAGCAACGGAGTGCTCAACGTCAGCACCACCGGACCCAGCCGCTCCCGGGCGGCCCAGCCTGCGAAGATGAGGGCCGCCACCCCCAAGGCCGCCAGGTAGAGGGAAAGGCGGTAGAGGGGGTAGACGGCCAGGAGGGCGAAGGCCGCGTAGGCCCATCCAGGCCGGGCCAGCGCCAGCAGCAGGAGCAGCAGGGCCAGGAAATAGCGCCACTCCGGCGGGTAGGCCCCCGTCGCCCGGACCAGCACCTCGAAGAGGAAAGCCAGTCCCAGCGCCGGGATCAGCCGATCCCACAGGAGGGGATGGCTCTGGTAGAGACGAGGTAGGCTGCTCATTCCGAAAGCGCCTGTCGGAACTCCATCACATGTTGCAAGAGCCTGTCGGCCAGGCCGAGCACTTCTTCCGCTTCAGGTCGGGTGATCACCTGCTCGGGCTCATACCGTGCCCGATTTCGGGTTGCCAGCGCTAGACGGAGGTCCCGCCCCATCGAGCGGGGGAGCCGGCCCGTTCGGATGTACAGATCGCCAAAGCGGTTGACAACACCCCGGTGGCTCTTGGGCAACTCCTCGATTTCCAGGAGCAGCAGGGCCTTGACCGCCGTTTCCGCAGCATTGTAAGCCAGGTCCGCCGCCTCCCGGTAGTCGCCATGGTCGAAGACGTATCGGGCCACACGCAGATAGCTGGAAGCCAGGTGGTATCGGCCCTCCAGCAATGACCGTTTCAGGTCTGGCTCCTCCATAGCGTAGATGACCTTTCCTTGCTTTACAGCCTGTTGCAGGAAGAGGCTGTCTGGATGATAGTAGCGGGTGAGCGGATAGACCAGAGGCTCGACGCTCTCACCCGTCTCCAGGCTGGTGTCCAAGGCAGCCTCGGCGCATGCGCGACGGGCAGCCTGGAGGTCGCCCGCGCTGAAGACGACGAGGTCCACGTCGCTCTCGGTCGAGACCTGACCGGTGAGGACGCTGCCGACGAGGAGGATTCGGGCAATGCCGTCTTCCGGGCAGTATCGCCAAAGGTGCCGGAGGAACGCCTCCAGCGCTGCCAGCTTCCGGCGGTGTATCTCGCTTCTAGGCGTTATGGCCGTGGGAGCAGAGACAATGGTCACCTTGGCCTCCCTGGCCGGGCAGGTTCGCCATCAGGCAGACCGCCGGACCACAGGCCCGGCGGAACGGGCTCAGTACAGGGAAGAAGGGCCGACGCCGGTGGGCACAGGCCGGCGTCCCGAGGCCATCCGGGCGTGGGTGTAGGCCCAGTTGCGCAGCGCCGTCACCCGCTCCCGCATCACCTGGGAGAGGGGGACGGTGTGGGCGATGTTGCGCAGCAGGTCCTTTTCGGTCAGCTCCCGGCCCCCCTCGAAGGCGTCGTAGAGGGCGGAGATGACCACCTGCTCGATCTCGGCCCCGCTGAACCCCTCGCTCTCCTGGGCCAGCCGCACCAGGTCGAAGCGGGCCGGATCCCGCCGGCGGCGGGCCAGGTGGATGGCAAAGATCTCCTGACGCTCCTCCTGGTCGGGCAGGTCCACGAAGAAGATCTCGTCGAAGCGGCCCTTGCGCAGGATCTCCGGCGGCAGCAGGCTGATGTCGTTGCTGGTGGCGACGACGAAGACGGGGGCGGTCTTCTCCTGGAGCCAGACGAGGAAGCTGCTGAAGACGCGGGCCGCCGTCCCCGCATCGGAGAGGTGGGAGCTGGCGGTGCCGGCCAGCCCCTTCTCCAGTTCGTCCATCCAGAGGATGGCCGGACTGACCCGCTCGGCCAGGTGGAGGGCCCGGCGGATGTTCTCCTCGGAGGAGCCGACCATTTGGTCAAAGACCCGGCCCATGTCCAGCCGCAGCAAGGGCAGTTGCCACAGGCTGGCCGTCGCCTTGGCGATGAGCGACTTGCCGCCCCCCGGCACCCCCAGGAGCAGCACGCCCCGGGGCTCCGGCAGGCCGAAGCGGCGGGCCTCCTCGGTGAAGGCCAGCCGGCGCTTGTTCAGCCAGTCCTTCAGTTCCGACAGCCCTCCCACGTACTCCATCCGCTCCTGGGGCTCCAGGTACTCCAGGATGCCCGACTTGCGGATGATCTGCTGCTTCTCGGCAATGATCACCTCGACATCCAGGTCTCGGGTCATCACCACCGAGCGGGCGAAGACGCGCTCCGCCTCGCTGATGGTCAGCCCCTGGGCCGCCTTGAGGATGCGTTCCCGCGTCGCCTCGTCCAAATTCAGCCGCAGGTCACCCCGCACGCGGGCGGAGCGGATCACCCGTTCCAGCGCTTCCTCTAAGTCGGCCATCGTGGGCAGGGACCAGTCCAGGACGGTCACCTCCCGCTCCAGTTCCGGTGGTAGCCGCAGGAGGGGGGAGAGGAAGATGACCGTCTTCTCCCACCGCTTCAGGCGGCGGGCCAGGTCCCGCAGCTTGCGGATGAGGCGGACGTTCTCCAGCACCTGGCCGCCTCCCAGGAAGGGGTGGAAGTCCTTCAGGAGGAAGAGGGCCGCTTCCCGAGAGCCCTCCACGTGCTCCAGGGCCTGCATCGGGGTGAGGGCCCCCGGGTCCACCCGGACCGGCTGGGGGGTGTCAATGGCCACGACGCCCTCGGTGAGGGTCCAGGCGAAGAGGCGTTTGCGCCGGCGGGCGGCCACCCGGCGCAGCGCCGCCTCGATCCGCTCCTCCTCCCAGAGACAATGTAGAGGAGCGGGTAACGGGCCCGGATCAGGACCTCCAGCTCGGTTTCGGGGTCGTGGTGCAGGTCGTAGCTGGTCATAGCTTTTCACAACGTTCGCTCTATTGCCCCCCAGTCCCTAGCAGGAACTCTCGAGTAGGCTCTTGATGTGCCGCTTGCGACGCTTCACGGTCTCTTCTCGGCCCCCGGCGTGTCTGGAGCGGATAGGCGCTCAAGGGAATCTCGGTAAACCCCCCGCCGTTCTGGGGGCAAGAGACGGGCGATGTGGCGCATCACCTCGTCGGTCATCCGAGCCAGGGCTGCCCGGTCCGCCCGTCCTTCCGTCTCCAAGGAGAAGGGCTCACCGAAGACGACGCGCACGGGCGTGCGACGCAGCCGCCGGATGTTGACTTTAAACCGGTCGCTACCGTCAATGCCCACCGGCACGATGGGCACCCGGGCGCGGGTGGCGATGAAGGCCAGCCCATCCCGTCCCTGCTGGAGCTGGCCGGTGGGGCTGCGCGTTCCCTCCGGCGCGATCAGGAGCAGGCCACCGGCCTGGAGCACCTCCATCGCCGTGCGCAGCGCCCGCCGGTCCACCTCCCCCCGCCGCACCGGGAAGGCGTCGAAGGCACGGGAGAGGCGGCCCAGGATCGGGTGAGCCATGTTCTCCGCCTTGGCCATCGCCACCACCTTGCGCTCCGGCAGGCTGACCATCAGCACCGGATCGAGGAAGCTGATGTGGTTCATCGCCAGGATGGCCGGCCCTTTGCCGGGAATCCGTTCCATCCCCTCGACCTCCAGCCGCAGGAGCAGCGGATAGATGACCTTCTTGAGCAGGAAGGTGTAGAGCCGCTGGAGCCATCCTTTGCGGTGGACCCAGGCGCTGCTGCGGTCCGATGCCGACCGTTGCCCCAAGGTCGGGGTGAAGGGTTTGCCCTCGATCATCGTCTCCTCGCTTCGTCACGGTCGAAGGGGGGTACGTTTGCCTCGCCCGTCGGGTCCCTGGGCCTCCCGCTCCCGCACAAGCCCCTCCACCAGGTCCAGCACCTCTTCGACGGAGAGATCGGTGGTGTCCACGATGATGGCATCCTCGGCGGGGCGCAGCGGGGCGACAGCCCGTCGGGAGTCTATCTGGTCTCGGCGTCGCATCGCTTCCAGGATGGTCTGGTAGCTGGCCGGTTCCCCTCGGGCGACGATCTCTCGGTAGCGCCGGGCTGCCCGCTCCTCCACGCGGGCGTCCAGATAGATCTTCAGTTCGGCGTCGGGCATCACCACAGTGCCGATGTCCCGCCCCACCATCACG
>WFUY01000149.1 GCA_015484715.1 Thermoflexales bacterium
CCTCCGTCACGGTGTAGCCGGGGGGCAGCGCCAGCACGCGCTTGCCGGGATCGGTCCCCACCAACGCCTTCTGGTGGCAGTGGCCGTGGAGCAGGAGGCGGCGGGGCTCCTCGACGAAGGTCAGCTCCAGCGCCCCCTCATCGGCCAACCGGGCGATGAACTCCTCGAAGGTGTAGCAGTGGGCCGCCACCACCGGAACGCGCGGGTCGTCGGGCAGCAGGCCGGCGTACTCGTCCCGCAGCGTCAGCAGACAGCTCGGCTCCAGCCCGACGATGGGGATCCCCTGCTCGGCGAAGGGGGCCAGCCGCGCCACCGTCTCCTCGGCGGCCCGCCGGGCCTTCTCCACCAGCCCCTGGGAGAGCATCGGGCGGCCACAGCAGCGGTGGCCGGGCAGGAGGACCTCGAAGCCGGCCGCCTCCAGCACCTCGGTGGCCGCGATGGCGACCTGGGGCTCGTGGTAGGTGCTGAAGGTGTCGTGGAAGAGGACGACCGGCTTCCGGGATGAGGGGGCGGCCGGCGTCGTCCCCGCCCTGCCGTTCCGCCGCTGCCGGAACCAGTGGGTGAAGGGCTGACGGGCGAAGGTGGGCAAAGTCCGCTGACGGCTGATCCCCATCACCTTCTCCAGCCCCCAGCGGACCAGGCCGTTGCCCAGCAGGGCGTTGACCAAGGGGGCCAGCGGTCCGCTGAAGAGCCGGCTCCAGCGGGCGATGTCGGCGAAGAAGCGGGCCCGGAGCGGTACCCCGTGGGCCTCGTGGTAGTGGGCCAGGAACTCGATCTTGATCCGGGCCATGTCCACCGAGGAGGGGCACTCGGCCTTGCACGCCTTGCAGCCTACGCAGAGGGCCATCACCTCGTACATCCGGGGGCTGGTGAACTCCTCCGGGGGCAGCCGGCCGGAGAGGGCCGCCCGCAGGGCGTTGGCCCGCCCCCGGGTGCTGTGCTCCTCCTCGCGGGTGACCATAAAGCTGGGGCACATGGTGCCGGTGGTCCGCTTGCGGCAGATGCCGGCCCCGTTGCACATCTCCACGGCCCGGTGGAAGCCCAGGTCGGCGCTGAAGTCCAGGTGGGTCTTGACGGGGATGACGGTGTAACCGACCCCGTAGCGCAGGTTCTCCGTCATCGGGGCGGCGTCCACGATGTTGCCCGGGTTGAGCAGGTTGTGGGGGTCGAAGGTCCGCTTCACCTCCCGGAAGAGGGCGTAGAGGTCGGGGCCGAAGAACTGCTCGTTGAGCCAGCTCCTGGCCCGCCCGTCGCCGTGCTCACTGGAGAGGGAACCGCCGTACTGCCCCAGCAACTCGGCGGCGAAGGCACTGATCACCGGCAGCTTCGCCACCTCCTCGGCGAACTTGGTGTTGACCAGGGGGCGGATGTGGATGCAGCCGGCGCTGGCGTGGGCGTAGTAGGCCACGCGGGTTCCCAGGTCGTTGCAGAACCGCTCGACGCGGGTGACGTACTCGGCCAGGTGCTCCACCGGCACGGCGGCGTCCTCGATGAAGGGGATGGGCTTGTGGTCCCCCTTGATGCTCATCATCAGCCCCAGCCCCACCTTGCGCACCGTCCAGACGTTGCTCTGGAGCCGAGGGCTGAGGGCCGGCACGATGGTGCGCCCCACCTTCTCCCGCCGCAGATGGGCCTCCAGCCGCTGCACCTTGGCCTCCACCTCGGCCTCGCTCTCGCCGTAGAACTCGGTGATGAGGACGCAGTTGGGATCGCCTTCGATGAAGGTGGAGAGCAGCCGGGCGTAGGCCGGCACCTCGCGGCAGAGGGTCAGCCCCAGGTGGTCCAGCAGCTCCACCGCCGAAGGTTCCACCTCCAGGATGGTGGGCACGGAGGAGAGGGCTTCGTAGAGGCTGTCGAAGTGGACGATGGCCAGGGCGGTCCGGGTGGGGATGGGCACCAGGTTGAGCTTGATCTCCGTCATCACCGCCAGCGTCCCCTCGGAGCCGCAGATCAGCTTGGCCAGGTTGAAGCGGCGGTCCTGGGGATAGCGGAAGGAGGGGCCTTCGACGAAGCGGTCCAGGTTGTAGCCGCCGCAGCGCCGCCAGTGGCGGGGCGTCCCGGCACGGATGGTGTCGGCGTGGGTCCGGGTGATCTCCCGGATGCGCCGGTAGATGGTCCCCTCCAGGCCGGACTGCTGCTCTCGCCGGGCCACCTCGTCCTCCTCCAGCGGGCCGAAGGTGGCAGTGCTGCCGTCGCTGAGGATAACCCGGGTCTCCAGCACGTGGTCGGCGGTCATCCCGTACAAGATGGAATGGGCGCCGGTGGAGTTGTTGGAGACGATGCCGCCCATCGCGGCCCGGTTGCTGCTGGCCGGGTCGGGGCCGAACTGGAGCCCCAGCGGGCGCAGGTGGAGGTTGAGTTCGTCCAGCACGACGCCCGGCTGGACCCGCACCCAGTGCTCCTCGACGTTGACCTCCAGGATCTGGTCCAGGTGCCGGCTCAGGTCTATCACCAGCGCCTCGTTGACGGCCTGACCGGCCAGGCTGCTGCCGGCGGTGCGGGGCAGGATGGGGAGCCGGTACTGAGCGGCCAGCTCGACGGCGGCGTGAACATCCTCAACCGTCTTGGGGATGAGCACGCCGTAGGGGATCACCTGGTAGATGCTGGCGTCGGTGCTGTAGAGGACGCGGGTGTAGGGGTCGGTGCGGAGGTCGCCGGCGACCCGCGCCTGCAGGTCGTGCAAGAAATCCTGAATCGCGCCTGTCGGTTGCATAAGCACACCTCGCTTTCGGGGTTGCCCCCTGCCGATGGGGCAACAGAGGCTGTCACCGGATTCCTTGAGCGGATCGAAGGGGTTGAGGGTCGGATGGGACGGCGGAGTCTTGTCGGTAGCGGACTATCCCTTGGAGTCGTGGGAGGGCCTCTCCCGCAGGAGCGCTTCGGCCCGCTGGAGTTCCCGTCCCAGGTAGACGTAGTGTTCCGGCAGGGAGGCCAGGCGCAGGCGGGCGATCTCCCGGCCCAGCGCTTCGGCTGAGCGGCCCCGACGGTGCCAGATCACCCGGTCCCCCTGGGGGGAGAGCAGTTCGACGACAATCTCCTCCCCCTCTACCCGGACGACGAAGTTCCCCTGGGGGTCTCGGTCCATTCCCTTTCGCTCCCGCCACCACCGGGCGGCGATCTCCTCAGCCCGCTCCCAGTCGTGGGCGTAGACGTGGGCCGAGACGGTGAAGCTGGTCAGCGGTCCCGGCGAGAGGCCCAGTTCCCGGGCCAGCCGCCCCTGGAGCCGACGCATCGCCAGCGTGTTCTGGGGCCAGGCGGCGAAAAGGTCCTGGCTGCGGGCCACGTAGGTCAGGAAGAGGCGTCCCGCCACCACGTTGGCCACCACCTGGGTGAGACAGGGCGGGTGCTCCGCCTCGGCGTCGCAGGCCGGGTCCCAGAGGACGGCGACGGCCCGCCGGCTGTGAGGGGCCTGGCGCAACCGCTCGGCCAGCCGGGCCACTTGGTCCAGCCCGAAGTGGGCCCGCAGTCGCTCCCCGTAGGTATAGGCCGTCCCCGCCCCGGCGTCCGCCTCCAGGACGGAGGGCAGGTAGGCGGCCAGGGCCTCCCGGCTCACCCCCATCCAGTCGGGGAGGTAGGGCTGCTCCGGGTCTTCGTCGGTGACCACGGCGGTGATGTTCAGCAGTTCCCGCTGGAGGATCGCCTGCTCGCTGGGCTTCACCGTCCCGAAGCGGAGCACCAGGTCGAGGAGACGGGGCCAGGCGTCGGCCACCCGCCGTCCCTGGACGGTGAAGCCGGCGCCCAAGGAGGGGAAGGTCTCG
>WFUY01000150.1 GCA_015484715.1 Thermoflexales bacterium
GCCTGGGCCTCTGGCCGGCCCCCTGGCTGGAGATGGCCGGCCGGTCGGTCCAGTCGGTGATGGGCCTCCTCGCCGGCCTGTGAAGGGGGGTCGGGTGGTCGCTTGGTCAGGTGGTCGGGTGCTCGGTCGTTGGCCGTCGGCGGTTGTATGGTGCCTCGGTGCCTCATCCCTTACCCCTCGGTGCCCATCCTCGGTCGGCGGTTGGCGGGTCAGCTGTCGTCCGGCCTCTCGGTCGCTCTCTGCTCCCTACCTCCCGAGGCGTGAGACGTGACGGAAGAACGGTCGAACCAGGAATGGCTGGATGCCCTGCGCAGCCCGGAGCCCGATGAGGCCCTGGCCGAGCTGCGGACCCTCCTGGTGCGCGGCCTCCGCTACGCCCTGGCCGACCGCTTCAACGTGACCGAAGATGACCTGGAGGACTTCGCCCAGAACGCCCTCTTGAGGATTCTGGACAACCTGCACACCTTCCGGGGGGAGAGTCGCTTCACCACCTGGGCCCACAAGATCGCCGTCCGCGTCGCCTTCACCGAACTACGTCGCCGGCGCTGGCAGGAGGTCTCCCTTCAGGACCTCATCGCCCGCTACGACGATGGAGACTTCACCCCTGCGGCCCTCACCAACCACACCGCCGGCCCTGAGCGTCGGACCACCCAGCGTTTGATGCTGGAGACCATCCAACGGATCATCGCCGAGGAGCTGACCGAACGTCAGCGCCAGGCGATGACCGCCGTGATGATGGGGGGAATGCCGCTGGAAGAAGTCGCCCGCCGGATGGGCACCAACCGCAACGCCCTCTACAAGCTCCTGCACGACGCCCGTCAACACCTCAAGAAGCGCCTCCTGGCCGAGGGGTTGACCCCTCAAGAGGTCTTGGCCGCCTTTGAGGGGTAAAGGAAGCGCGAGCGGGGTAAGAGGATCGGGCCTCACAGCGTCTACATCCATAGAGGACGATCATGATTTTGGAACCGACCACCTTGAAACGAATCGTCCGCAGTGTCCTGTCCACCTGCCCCGACGAGATCGGCTGCGACGAGTGTTTTGAACAACTGGACCGCTTCGTCGAGCTGAAGCTGGCCGGTAAAAACGCTGCGGAGGCCATGCCCCTGGTCCAAGACCACCTGGACCGTTGCCCGGATTGCCGTGAGGAGTTTGAGGCCCTGCTTGCCGTCCTGCGCTACATGACCTGAAGCAACCCGAGACCGTGATGTCTGATTCACCGCTCTCACTCCTACGCCGCCACCTGCAACGGGCCGAGGAGCGTGCTCTTTTCCACGCCCTTCCCCACCAGATCGCCCACGCGCTACGCCTTTCCCCGCGCCTGACGCTGGAAACCCTGGTCGAAGCCCTCTTCCAGGGGGATGTGGTCTTGCACTGGGAGGTTCACTGCCCTGCTTGCGGTCACATCCAGGAGGCGTCCGGCGGGTTTGCCCACGCCCGCCACGACTACACGTGCCCCGTCTGCCAGACGACCTTCCCGCTGCACCTGGACCACGAAGTCCAGGCCACTTTCTCCCCTCACCCACAACGGCGGGTCCTCAGCCCGGCCGCCGATGATCCGACCTTCCGGGAGGCGATGCGCCGGCGCTTTCCCCCCACCACTGTGCACGAACTGATGACCGTTCAGGCGTTCCGGGATTGGGCTCGGGATGAGCCCCTCCCCGCCGGCGAGTACCTGGAGGTACAGCGGCTGGTCATCTGGTTCTCCGACCTGACGGGGAGCACCGCCCTGTATGCCCGCCAGGGGGATCCCCTGGCCTACCACCTGGTGCGCGAACACTTCGACCAGGTTTTCGACGCCGTCCACCGGGCCCAGGGGGTGGTGGTCAAGACGATGGGCGACGGCGTGATGGCCGTCTTCCTCGATGGCGAGCAGGCCCTGCGGGCCGCCCTGGCTGCTCACCATGCCCTGGCCGACTTCAACCGCCACCACGCTTTGCAGGGCGATCAGCGGCTTGCCCTGAAGATCGGTCTACACCAGGGGCCGGCCATCGTCGTCACCCTGAACGACCGGCTGGACTACTTCGGCACCACGGTCAACGTGGCCGCCCGCGTCAGCGCCTTGGCCCGAAGCTGGGAGACGGTCTTCACCGAGGCGATCCTTGCCGACCCGGCGGCCCTCTCCCTGCTCGCCGCCCACGCAGTCGAGGACTTTCGCGCCCCGGTCCGCGGCCTGACCGATCCCCTGCTCCTCTACCGCCTGCGCTTCTCCGGTGCCCAACTTTGAGGGCCGGTAGTGCCGGTTCCTCGGCACCCTTACCAGCCTCAGCGCTTCCGGGATTCCGGAGTTCTTGAACCCCTGAGGAGCTGAACGGAGTGAGTCCATTGAGGGGCCGGCAGTGCTGCCGTGCGACGTCCCCGGCCCGGCCTGGGCCAGGGCTCGGCCCTTCAGCATTCTCACTGGCCTCAGCGTTTCGATGATTCAAACGCTGTGGACAACTATGGGTTGCTATGGTATAATCTCTGCGCCCTCACCGCCGAAAACGCGCCGCAATCCACAACCGGCAATCTACAACCTGCAATTTGCAATTCGCAATTTGATGGAATCCTTCCTGGTTGCCCAATCCCTCTTCCTCCTGCTGATCGCCATCGCGACGCTGGTAGCCATCGTTGCGGGGCGGCTGCGTCTACCTTACACGGTGAGCCTGGTGCTGGTGGGGCTGGTTATTGCCATCCTCCAGCCCTTCGCTATCGAGGTGACGCCGGAGTTAATCCTCTTCATCTTCGTCCCGCCGCTCATCTTTGAAGCGGCCTTCCATCTCGATTTCCGATTGCTGCGCAGCAGCATTACACCGGTCCTCACCCTGGCTGTGCCCGGCGTCCTCCTCTCCACCCTCCTCATCGGCGGCCTCGTCAGCCTGGGGACGGGCCTTCCTCTCACCACCACCGCCGTCTTCGGAGCTCTCATCGCCGCCACCGATCCGGTAGCGGTCGTCGCTCTCTTCCGCGCTCTGGGGGTCCCCCATCGGCTGGCCGTCGTGGTGGAAGGCGAGAGCCTCTTCAACGACGGTACGGCCATCGTGGTCTTTCAGATCGCCCTGGCCGCTGCGATGTCAGGGTTCTTCGATCCCCTCGCCGGTCTGGTGGACTTCCTCCGGGTTGCGCTGGGCGGTGTCGCTGTCGGGCTGATCCTGGGCTGGATGGTCGCCCAGCTCATTGCCCGCATTGACGACCGCCTCATCGTCTCTACCCTGACCACGCTTCTGGCCTATGGTGCCTACCTGACCGCGGAGCGGATGCACGTCAGCGGCGTCCTGGCTGTCGTCGTGGCCGGCCTTCTCAGCGGCAACCTGGGCCTGACCAATACCTCGCCGACGAGCAAAGTGATGCTCTTCAACCTGTGGGAGTACCTGGCCTTTTTGGCCAACTCTCTGGTCTTCCTGCTCATCGGCTTGAACGTGGACCTGCAGCATCTGTGGTTGAACATTCAGCCCATCGCCATCGCCGTGGTCGCCGTGCTGATCGGGCGGGCGGTCGTCGTCTATGGCCTCGCCTGGATCGCCCACCTGGGCCGGGAGCGTCCACACCTCCCCCTGGTGTGGCGGCACGTGCTCTTCTGGGGAGGGCTGCGCGGGGCCATCAGCCTGGCGCTGGCCTTGAGCCTGCCGGTGACCCTCGCCCAGCGGGAGACATTGGAGTCCATGGCTTTCGGCGTGGTTCTCTTCACCCTGCTGGCCCAGGGTACGACGATCCGCTTCTTGCTCAGGCGATGGGGGCTGATCGAACGTCCCCCCTACCGGGTCGCCCAAGAGCGACGGCTGGGACGCCTCTTCGCCACCCGAGCCGGCCTGCGCCAACTGGAGCAACTGCACGACGAGGGGCTGCTGACCGACGAGATGTGGTTTGGATTGCGGGAGGAGTACCAGCAGGTCCGGCACCGGCTGGCTCAGGACCTGAACCGGCTCTTCTACGAGCACGCCAGCCTGGAGCGGGAGATGCTGATCCAGGCCCGGCGGGAGGCGCTCCGGGCGGAGCGGGGGGCGCTGAGCGACGCACTGCGTCGGGGGATGATCTCCGAGGAGGTCTTCGAGGAGCTGAAAGCCGATATAGACAGCCGACTGGAGGCGCTGAACCTGATTCAGGCGGCCCTGCAGGGCCGGTGGATAGAGACAGGAGCGGACTAAGGGATGGAACTGATCGTGTGCGCCACGCGGGGTGGCGAGGCCAGTCGCCGCACCCAGGAGCGAGCCATCGCTCTGGCCAAGGATCGTAACGCCGAACTCGTCTTCCTCTGTGTCGTAGACCCCGACTTCGCCGGTCCCCAGAGCGAGGCGGTGACCGCTGCCCTGGAGGATGAGCTGAAACGGTTGGGGCGATCGCTGTTGAACATCGCTCGAGCTCGGGCCCGAGAACAGGGCGTCCCCGCTGGGATCATCTGCCTCTCCGGTCCGGTTTGGGAGGAGATCGAAGCCTATCTGCGCCGTGCGAAGGCGACCACTTTGGTCATCGGTGCGCCTCGGGTTGAACCCACATCGCAGGCTTTTGGGGAGGACGTGCAACGTTTCATCGAGCATGTGCGTCAGAACCTGGGCATTGAGGTTGTCGTGGTGCCTTGACAGATTGGGGGATCGGTGCTAAAATCACAACCATACTTTAGGTTTAGGTTTTTGGTCACCTATCCCACCTGAGGAGGAGGTTAAGATGAAGCTGGAGATCAAAGCCCGCGAGAACGGCCCCTACCTCATCGCCGGCCGTGCCACCTACGTGGATGCCGATGGCCAGGAGCGGACGACCTCGGGCAGCACCGTCGCCCTTTGCCGGTGTGGCCATTCGGAGAACAAGCCCTTCTGCGACGGTGCCCACCGCACCGTGGGGTTTCAAGCCCCTGAGATCGTCCTGACGCTCACGGAGTCGTGAGCGTCCTGCTGGAGAGCGACCATTGTAGTGA
>WFUY01000151.1 GCA_015484715.1 Thermoflexales bacterium
GCCCCAGACCCGCCTCTACGCCCTCGATCTCTCGCCGGAGGCCCTGGCCCTGGCCCGCCGGAATGCCCTCCGTCACGGCGTTGCCGACCGCATCCGCTTCCTCACCTCCGACCTGCTCCAGGCGCTCCCGGAGCCCGTGGACCTGATCGTCGCCAACCCGCCCTACGTTGCCGAAGACGAGTGGGACCGGCTCCCCCGCTCCGTGCGCGAGCACGAGCCCCGGCTGGCCCTGGCCGGCGGTCCCGACGGGCTGGCCGTCATCCGGCGGCTGCTGGCTCAGGCTCCCGCTCACCTGCGCCCGGGAGGTTGGCTCCTGATGGAGATGGGCGCAGGGCAGGGAGAAGCCGTGCTGACCCTGGCCCAGGCCGCCTTCCCTACCGCCCAGATCGCCCTGCATCCCGACCTGGCGGGCCATCAGCGCATCCTGGCCGTCCACCGCGCCTCCCACGCCCCACAACACGCATCACGTAGCACCCAAGAACTGTTCACCCTCCCGCAGGTTAGGCGCGTTTCCGACGCGAAACCGTGTTTCAAATAACCCATCGGAGCTGAAAGCGCCCTCGACCGGTGACCTGCGGGAGGGTAGGCTGGATAGATACGCACCCAACATGAAACGCCCTTCACGAGGGACCCCAATGTCCACCATCCGTCTGCTCGCCTGTGATCTGGACGGCACGCTAATTGGAGATGATTACACCATCTCGCCCCGGGTGCGGGAGGCGCTGCAAGCTGCCCGGGCTCAGGGCGTCCACGTCACCCTGGCTACCGGACGCAGTTTCCCCTCAACCCTCCCTTTTGCCCGGACGCTCCAGATCCGCACCCCCCTCATCTGCTATCAGGGCGGGCTGATCCAGCATCCCCTCAGCGGCGAGGTCCTCTACCGGGCCACGATGGACCGGGCCATCGCCGAGGAGGCCATCGCCCTGGCCCACGAGCGGGACTGGCACTTGGTGCTCTACGTGGGCGAGGAACTCTACCTGGAAGGGTTCCGCTGGCCGCTGGACTTCTACAACAACCTCCTGGGCACCCGTCTCCGGCCGGTAAAGGACCTGCGAACGGCCCTGACCGAGGACCCGGTGAAGTTCCTCTTCGTCGCCGAGGAGCCTCAGGCCGACGAGATTGAGCGGGTGCTCCGCCAGCGCTTCGACCAACGGATCGTCATTGTCCGTTCTCACCGCCTCTTCGTCGAGGGCAACCCGCCGGGGGTTTCCAAGGGCGCGGCCCTGGCCCGCCTGGCCGCCCTGCTGAAGGTCCCCCAAGAGGCGGTGATGGCCATCGGCGATCAGGAGAACGACGTGACGATGCTCCGCTGGGCCGGCGTGGGTGTGGCGATGGAGAATGCCAGCCCCGAGGCCAAGGCCGCCGCCGACTGGATCGCCCCACCGTTGGAAGCAGATGGGGTCGCCGTAGCCGTTGAGCGCTTTGTCTTGCGCAGTCCATAGGGAGCAGGCCAAGGAGCTTGCCGGGAGGTCTACTGCACAGGGGCACGAGACGATGATCACCATCACTGTCCCGGCCACCACCGCCAACCTGGGGCCGGGTTTCGACTGCCTAGGCATGGCCCTGGGCCTCTACAACACCCTCATCTTTCAGGAAGTACCGGAGGGGTTGTTCATCGAAGTCGAAGGAGAGCGGGCGGAGGAACTTTCCCGCGACCGCAGCAACCTGGTCTTCCGGGCAGCCGAGCGCGTCTTCCAGCAGGTGGGACGCCGTCCACCGGGCCTGCGCATCCGCCTGATCAACCGGATTCCCATCGGTTACGGCCTGGGGAGCAGCGCTGCGGCTGTCGTGGGGGGGCTGCTGGGGGCTAACGCTCTGCTGGGGAACCCACTGAGCCGGGAGTCGCTGCTGAACTTGGCCGTGGCGATGGAGGGACATCCCGACAACGTGGCTCCGGCGCTGCTGGGGGGGCTGATCGTCGCCAGCGGGGAGGGGGAGAGCCTGGTCTACACCCGGGTCACCCTGCCGCCCCTGCGAGTGGTCGTGGCCGTCCCCGACGTCGTGGTGCCTACCAAGGAGGCCCGTCGCCTGCTTCCCCGCCAGGTCTCCCTCGATGATGCCGTCTTCAACATCGGGCGGACGGCGCTGGTGGTGCTGGCCTTGGAACGGGGGGACTACGATCTCCTGGAACGGGCAATGGAGGACCGACTGCACCAGCCCTACCGACGCCGCCTCATCCCCGCCTACGGTGAAGTGGTGCAGGCGGCCCGGGAGGCCGGTGCCGCAGCCGTGGCCATCAGCGGGGCCGGCTCCGGGTTGGTCGCCCTCGCCCCTCGCAACCACGAGGAGATCGCCCAGGCGATGCGTCACGCTTTCGTCCGAGCGGGCATCCCGGCCCGGGCTTGGGTGCTGCCTGTGGTCGAGGAAGGGGCAACGGTGGAGGTCAGCGGGAGACGGTGATCACCAGGTTCAGTCGCTCGTCTACAATGGCTTGATCGTTCGGACCGATCAGGACGGTCGTATCGTCACGCACGACAACGGCCGGCCCCACGATGCGGTTGCCCGGCCGCAGAGCCTCGCCCCGGTAGAAAGGCACTTCGGCGCGTCCAGGCGTCAGCACGATGGGTCGCTGTCCCAGCAGAGCCGGTGAAGGATCTTCCCCGGCCGGCGGGAAGGCGGGCACCTGGGGCGGCGGCATCTGCCCGATGACCCGCACCCGCACGTTCACCACTTCCACCGGTGCATCCAGCTCCGCATATCCGTAAGCCTGATGGTGGGCCTGATGAAAAGCCCCCACTGGGTCCTCGCTGAAAGGGACCGTCAGTTCGTAGGACTGACCCTGGTAGCGCATATCCAGCAGCCGCTCCGCCACCACCTGCTCTCGGGGCACCCCCTCGGCCACCACTTCCGTCACCCCCTGCTCCACCAGCGGCCGCAGGTGCTCTGCCAACGTCGGCACCGGTGTGTCGCCGGGCAGCATCACTGTCCGGGTGTAGTCCTTGATCACATCGGCCACCAGCATGCCGAAGGCGGAGAGGGTAGCTGCCTGAGGAGGAACAAGGACGCGGGGGATGCCCAACTGCCGGGCCAGGTCGGCGGCGTGCAGTCCCCCGGCCCCGCCAAAGGAGAGGAGTGTGAAGTCACGGGGATCGTAGCCCCGTTCCACGGAGATGACCCGCAGCGCCCGCTCCATATGGGCGTTCACCACCTCGATGACCCCCAGGGCGGCCTCCACCGGCCCCAGCCCCAATTGCTCTCCCAGCCGGGTCAGGGCTTCCCAGGCCCGCTCTTCGTCCAGGAGCATCTGACCGCCCAAGAAGTAGTCAGCAGCCAGTCGGCCCAGCACCAGGTTGGCATCGGTCACCGTGGGCTCCTCGCCCCGCCCGTAGCAGGCCGGGCCGGGGTCCGCCCCGGCGCTCTGCGGACCGACGCGCAGCGCCCCTCCCAGGTCCACCGTGGCGATGGAGCCCCCACCAGAGCCGACGGTGTGGATGTCAATGATGGGGATGCGCAGAGGATGGCCTTCCACCGCCGCCTCGGTGGTCACCCGGATCTCGCCGTCACAGAGGGAGACATCGGTGGAAGTACCGCCCATGTCGAAGGTAATGAGGCGGTGGAACCCGGCCTGTCCGGCCACGTAGCGGGCCCCCACGACGCCACCGGCCGGGCCGGAGAGGATGCAGCGCACGGCGTTGCGCCGCGCTTCCCCCGCGCTGATGCTCCCCCCGTTGGACTGCATGATACGCAGATCATCGTCGGCCAGCGCCTCCTCTAGGTGGGCCAGGTAGCGGTCCATCACCGGAGAGACGTAGGCGTTGACCACCGTGGTGCTCGTCCGCTCGTACTCCCGGTATTCCGGCAGGATCTCCGAGGAGAGGGAGACGAAGAAGCCCGCCTCTCGCAACTGCTCCCCAATGACCTGCTCGTGCTCTGGGCGCAGGAAAGAGAAGAGGAGCACGACGGCCACCGAGGTGATCCCCTCCGCCTGCATAAAGGGGATTAGGGCTTCTACCTCCATGGGGTCCAAGGGACGCAGCACCTCCCCCCGATGGTTCACCCGCTCGTCCACCTCTAGACGCCAGTAGTCGGGGACCAAGGGAGGAGATGGGTCAGCAAAGAAGTCATAGAGAGCTGGACGGTTCTGGCGTCCGATTTTGAGCACATCGCGGAAGCCCCGGGTGGTGATGAGGGCGGTCGGTGCCCCCTTGCGTTCCAGTAGGGCGTTGGTCGCGACGGTGGAGCCGTGGACGATGCGCCGCCCCTGAGCGACGGTGAGCCGATCCAGCCCCATCAGCACCGCCTCGGCAGGATCGCGGGGTGTCGAGAGCAGCTTGAAGGTCTCC
>WFUY01000152.1 GCA_015484715.1 Thermoflexales bacterium
GGTGATTACCCATAAGTGAGCGAGAGAGTGGTCCGTAGCAGGCCGTCCACGAATTTCTCACAAATGCACGAATGAGACGGTCCTTAATTCGTGTATTCGTGCCCCATTCGTAGACGGCTGGTCTCCCTATCTCCAAAGATATGGGCAATCACCGGCTCTACTCAGCCTACCCTCCGCAGGTCACCGGTCGAGGACGCTTTCAGCCCCGATGGACTATTTGAAGCACGGTTTCGCGTCGGAAACGCGCCTAACCTGCGGGAGGGTGAACAGTTTGCTTGACAAGTGCGAGGAGGCCTATGTCCACGTTACTGCTACGTCACGCCGATCTGCTGATCACGATGGACGATGAGCGCCGCCGGATTCCCGACGGCGGCCTCTTGGTGCGGGACAACGTCATCGAGGCGGTGGGGCCCAGCCGGGAACTGCCCACCGGCGCCGATCGGGTCATCGAGGCCCGAGGCAAAGTCGTCCTCCCCGGCCTGGTGAACACCCACCACCATCTCTACCAGACGCTGACCCGGGCGGTGCCCGCCGCTCAGGACGCCGATCTCTTCCATTGGCTGAAGACCCTCTACCCTATCTGGGCTCGGATGGATGGGCGAGCCGTCTACATCAGCGCCCTGGTCGGGCTGGCCGAGCTGATCCTCTCCGGCTGCACGACGGCCAGCGATCACCTCTACATCTACCCCAACGACGCGACCATTGACGATGAGATCCGCGCTGCCCAGGAGATCGGCATCCGCTTCCACGCCAGCCGAGGGGCGATGAGCCTGGGGGAGAGCCAGGGCGGTCTCCCGCCCGACGAGGTGGTGGAGGACGAGGACGCCATCCTGCAGGATATGCGGCGGGCTATCGAGACCTACCACGACCCGGAGCCCTACGCGATGGTGCGCATCGTCCTGGCTCCCTGCTCCCCCTTCTCCGTCACCCCCGACCTGATGCGGGAGGCGGCAGCCCTGGCCCGCGACTACGGCGTCCGGCTGCACACCCACCTGGCCGAGACGTTGGACGAGGAGCGCTTCTGCCTGGAGCAGTTCGGTCACCGCCCCGTCGAGTACGCCGAGGCCCTCGGCTGGACCGGCCCCGATGTTTGGTTCGCCCACGGCGTCCACGTCAACGCCCAGGAGATCGGCCTTCTGGCTCGGACGGGCACCGGCGTCGCCCACTGTCCCAGCAGCAACATGCGGCTCGCTTCCGGCATCGCTCCCGTCCGCGAGTACCTGGACGCCGGCGTTCCTGTCGGGTTGGGGGTGGATGGCAGCGCCAGCAACGACAGCTCCCACATGCTGGCCGAGGCCCGCCAGGCCCTCCTGCTCCAGCGGGTCCGGGGCAACCCGGCCGGCTTGACCGCCCAGGAGGCTCTGGAACTGGCGACCCGAGGGGGCGCTGCCGTCCTGGGCCGCGACGACATCGGCCAACTCGCCCCCGGCAAGGCGGCCGACTTCATCGCCTTCGACTTGGACCGGCTGGCCTACGCCGGTGGGCTTCACGATCCCCTGGCCATCCTCGTCTTCGGCGCCCCTCAGACCGTGGACCTGAGCGTCATCAACGGGCGCGTCGTCGTCGAGGAGGGGCGGTTGATGACGGTGGACCTGGGGCCGATCATCGAGGAGCATAACCGGATCAGTGGTCGCTTGGTCGGGTAGTCGGGTGATCGCTCGTCCCTTGGTCCTCAGTCCTCGGTCCTCAGTCGGCGGTCGTCGGTTGGCTATGACATCCTGACCTCAATCGGGGACGATTGTCACTACCACCTCGGGGCCTCCCCCGTTATAATCGAAAACGCTCAGCGGTCAGATGATCGGTTCGTGGAGGTCCGGCCCGACCGGGTCATCGTGATGGCCGACACGGCGGAACGGGCGGAGGAGATTGACGTGGCCCGAGCAGAGGCCGCTCGCCGGCGGGCGGAGGCCCGACTGCACAGTCGCCAGGAGCGGGTGGACTTCGCCCGGGCCGAGGCTGCCCTGCGCCGGGCGATGGCCCGCCTGAAGGTCGCCGAGCACCGGAGGCGCCGGCACCGGAGGCGAAGGGAAGAAAGCAGCTAGGAGGGAAACCACGATGAACATCGGCATCCCCAGGGAACGGCGGGATTCGGAGTGGCGCGTGGGGCTCACGCCGGCCGGCGTCCGGCTCCTCACCGAGGCCGGCCACACCTGCTTCATCGAGCACAACGCCGGGCTGGGCAGCGGCTTTCTGGACTACGACTACCAGCAGGCCGGCGGTCAGATCGTCTACTCCGGCGAGGAGGTCTACGGACGGGCCGACCTCCTGCTCAAGGTCGCCCGGCCCACCGTCGAAGAGTTCGGATGGATGCGAGAGGGTCAGATCGTGATGGGCTTCCTGCACCTGGCCGCCGGACGGCGGGAGAAGATCGAGACCCTGCTCCAAAAGCGGATCACCGCCATCGCCTACGAGACGATCCAGGACGACGAGGGGCGGCTGCCGGTCCTCACCCCCATCAGTCAGGTGGCGGGCCGGATGATCCCCCACGTGGCCGGCACGCTGCTCCAGAACAACTACGGGGGCAAAGGGATCCTCTTGGGCGGTGTGCCCGGTGTCGCGCCGGCCGATGTGGTCATCCTGGGAGGCGGCACCGTGGGCACCTACGCCGCCCGCGCCTTCCTGGGGCTGGGAGCCAGCGTCCACGTGTTGGACCGAAACCTGGAACGGCTCCAGTACCTGGACACCCTCTTCAAGGGGCGGGTGACGACGATGGTCTCCCACACCTTCAACATCGAGCGGGTCGTCCGCTTCGCCGACGTGCTGGTCGGGGCCGTCCTGGTCCCCGGAGCCCGCGCCCCCATCCTGGTCACCCGGGAGATGGTCCGCTCGATGCGTCCTCGCTCGGTGATCATGGACATTTCCATTGACCAGGGCGGGTGTGTGGAGACCAGCCGGCCCACCACCCATTCCAACCCCACCTTCGAGGAGGAGGGAGTCATCCACTATTGCGTGCCCAACATGACCGGTGTCCTGGGGCGGACTGCTACCCACGCTCTGAACAACGCCTCCTGGCCCCACGTCCGCCTCATCACCGAGCTGGGGCTGGAGAAGGCGCTGGAGGCCGACCCGGCCCTGGCCCGTGGGGTGAACACCCGCGACGGCGAGATCGTCCACCCGGTCCTGCGGGCTGCCTACGAAGCCATCAACGCAACAAAAGGAGCGAACGGATGAGGTGGGTTGAGCACTACGAGCGGAAGGTCGTCACCGCCGACGAGGCAGCCCAGGTCATCCAGTCGGGGATGCGGCTCTTCCTGACGGGCAACTGCAGCGTGCCTCAGCAGGTGCTGGAGGCGCTGGTCCGGCGGGCTCCGGAACTCCACGACGTGGAGATCGTCCAGGCGCTGACGGTGGGGCCGGCCGACTACGTGGCCCCGGAGATGGAAGGCCACCTGCGGGTCAACACGATGTTCATCAGCGCCAACGTGCGCCGGGCCGTCCACGAGGGGCGGGCCGACTTCACCCCCGTCCTCCTCTCCGAGTTCCCCCTCCTCTTCAAGCGGGGCTTTCTCCCCCTGGATGTGGCCCTGGTGCACCTCTCGCCTCCCGATGAGCACGGCTTCTGCAGCTTCGGCATCGAGGTGGGGCTGACCAAGACGGCGGCCGAGTCGGCCCGCATCATCATCGCCGAGGTCAACGACCAGATGCCCCGCACCTTGGGCGACAGCTTCATCCACGTCAGCAAGCTGGACTACATCGTCCCCGTGAACTACCCGCTGGCCGAACTCCCGATGGCCGAGGGGGGGCTGACGGACCTCCACCGGCGCATCGCCGAGCACATCGCCGAGCTGATCCCCGACGGCGCGACGATGCAGATGGGGATCGGCGCGATCCCCGATGCCGTGCTCCACTTCCTGTACGACAAGAAGGACCTGGGCGTCCACACGGAGCTCTTCTCCGACGGGGTGATGGACCTGGTGGAGGCGGGCGTCATCACCAACGCCCGCAAGACGCTCCATCCGGGCAAGATTATCGCCGGCTTCATCCTGGGCACCCACCGCCTCTACGAGTGGGTGGACGATAACCCCCTCATCGAGTTGCACCCCACCGAGTACGTCAACGACCCCTTTGTCATCGCCCAGAACGAGCGGCAGGTGGCCATCAACTCGGCCATCGAGGTGGACCTGACCGGGCAGGTCTGTGCCGACAGCATCGGTCCCAAGCTCTACAGCGGTGTGGGCGGGCAGTTGGACTTCATCTATGGGGCCTCCCGCTCCAAGGGCGGGGTGCCCATCATCGCGCTGCCCAGCACGGCCAAGGGGGAGACCATCAGCCGCATCGTGCCCATGCTCCGCGAGGGGGCCGGTGTGGTCACCACCCGCAACCACGTCCGCTACGTCGTCACCGAGTACGGGGTGGCCGACCTCTACGGCAAGACGATCCGCCAGCGGGCCCAGGCCCTCATCAACATCGCCCATCCCAAATTCCGGGAGGAGTTGACACGGGCAGCGAAAGCGCTGAACTATCTGTAGGGGATGGTTGTGGGACCGGCGGTGGAGCTTCAGAACATCTTCGAATAACGCCGATGGGCCGGGGCGTCCGGTGGCCGGACGGAGGCGGGGGCTTCCGCCCCTGCGGCCGGAGAAACGGCCCCGGCGGTGGAGGCGACGCCGCCGACGCCGGCCGTCGAAGAGGTGGCCATGGCTGTGGAGGCGGCACCACAGCCCCCCGACGATCTGACGCGCA
>WFUY01000153.1 GCA_015484715.1 Thermoflexales bacterium
CCAAAGAGGCGGCCGACCACTTCGCCGCCCACTACACGGCCAAGCCCCTTCGGCGGGCTTTGCACCGAGTTCAACACTTGGTGGAGGATCTGGTCAAGGAGACCGCACGGGAAGCCGACGGGGGAGTCTCGGATGAGTCAACGGCCCCGTAAGACAAGGGAGCAGCAGGATGGCCGACCGGTGATCGTCGTCTTTGGGGGCAGCGCCCCTGTGGCGGGCGATCCGGCCTACGAGGAGGCCCGATACCTGGGTCAGGCCCTGGCACGGGCCGGCTTTGCTGTGGCCAGTGGAGGGTACATCGGCGTGATGGAGGCGGTCAGCCGGGGAGCTTCGGAGGCCGGCGGACACGTGATCGGTGTCACCTGTCAGGCCATCGAGGCGTGGCGGCCGGAGGTGACACCCAACCGCTGGGTGGCCGAGGAAGTCCGGTTCGCTACCCTTCAGGAACGCATGCGCTACATGCTGGTCCTGGGGGATGGCATCGTCGCCTGTCGAGGGAGCATTGGCACGCTGAGCGAAGTCGCGATGGCCTGGGCGATGCTCCAAGTAGGTGAGATCCCCCCCAAACCCCTGGTGTTGTTGGGAGAAGGATGGTCGGCGTTCCTGGAAGCCTTCCGGGCCGCCTCCTACGTGCGACCGGAGGACCTGGCCCTTCTCCACCTCTCCCCGACCGTCGAGGAAACCGTCACCTTCCTGGTGAAAGCGCTCGGCGCCGAGAGGCCCGATGCGAGATCATCTCCTGACCCGGCCCTTAACGTTAAGGATTCAACGGTTTGAGGAGGCATAGCCCCAGCTCAGCACGGATTTCCGGGAACCGGAGTTTGCGTAGATGGCTTTTGAATTTGAAAAGGAGAGAATTCTTGGAGCTTGCGAAAGCTCTGGCAAGCCGGATGGAATATGATGGCTATTGAGGACAGATGATGGACGAAGTCTACCGGTTACCCCTCTTCCCCCTGCATACGGTGCTCTTCCCCGGCCAGACGCTGCCGCTGCACATCTTCGAGCCCCGCTACCAGCTTATGGTTCACCGCTGCCTGGCGGAAGAGATCCCCTTTGGCGTGGTCCTGATCCAGGAAGGTGTTGAGGTCGGCGGTTCGGCCATTCCTTACACCGTGGGCACCCTGGCCCGCATCACCGACGTTGAGCCCTTGTCCGGCGGTCGGATGAATATCACCGCTGTGGGGGAGCATCGTTTCCACCTCCACCGTTACGACGAGACCCAGGAACCCTACCTGGTGGGCGATCTGATGCTCTGGCCTTGGGGAGACCTGAGCCCGCCGGCCCCCTCTTTGCTGCTGGCTGTGCAGTCGGCCTTGGAGCAGTACCTGACCCTTCTCTCCCGTCTCACAGGCGAGGCCTTTTACCTAGACGAGATCCCTCTGCATCCGGCCACTCTGGCTGTGCTGACCGCCATCACACTCCAGGTGCACCCCAGGGAGAAGCAGCGTCTGCTGGAGCAACCCACCATCCGCCAGATGCTGGAGTACGAACGGCAACTGTTGAAGGAAGAGAACCAGGCGTTGCAATTCCTCGTGGCTGCTGGCCCGCCCCCTGAAGAAGATGAAGAGAGCTTCTTCTTCTCCATCAACTGATCCATCATTAGCCGATCTCTCCCCTGGGTCCGAAGTCCTCGTCCTGAGAAGGGACGACCTGGAGGCGATCATTGCCCAGGCACGGGCGGAGTATCCCAATGAAGCCTGTGGGCTTCTGGGCGGGCGCGGCGGTCGGGTTGAGCGGGTCTACCCCACCCGCAATGCCTTGAATAGCCCCGTCCGCTATCGGGTGGCCGAGGAAGACCTACTGGCAGCCCTGTTGGACATGGAGGCCCGGGGATGGGGGCCTGACCCTCTAGGCATCTACCACTCGCACCCTCACGGTCCTGAAACCCCCTCGGCCACCGACGTGGCCGAGTCCTTCTACCCCGATTCCATCTACCTGATCGTTTCCCACGTGGCGCGAGAGAGACCGGTCATCCGTGCTTTCCGCATCGTGGAAGGGCAAGTGCGGGAGATCATGGTGCAGATCGTGCCGGTCTAGCGTTGTGATACGCCCGGCGCGAGGCCGGCCGGGGGCTCCAGGAGGCCAGCTATGGATGAGATCTCACGTCTCTTCGCATGCACTGGGGATGGTGTCTGGGCCGTGGATGCGGACTACCGCATCGTGCTGTGGAATTCGGTGGCCGAGGAACTGCTGGGATATACCGCGTCTGAAGCGGTAGGACAGCTCTGCCACGAGCTCCTGAAAGGCCGCACTTCGGAGGGGAAGCCCCTCTGCAAGGTCGGCTGCGCGATCATGGGGCAGGCCCGGCAACGGAAACCGGTGCGCTGCTTTGACCTCCTGATCCACAGCCGGACGGGCGCGGTCCGGCGGGTCAGCGTCAGCATCGTCGCCGTCCCCGCCAAGTCCGACGGCCACCAAATGTCCGCGCTGGTGCACCTCTTCCGACCGGCTCAGGAGAGGCTGATCTGCCCCCCTTCGTTGCGCATCCGTCTCCTAGGGCGGACGGAAGTGCAGCGGGCCGACGGGTCCACCGTGGATGGTCCCCTCTGGCGTCGGGCGAAAGTACGGGCACTGCTGGCCTTTTTGGTCCTCCACCGGGGGCAGCTCGTGCACCGCGATGCGGTGATCGAGGCATTGTGGCCCCACCTGGACTACCCGGCTGCCCTTCGCAACCTGAACACCACCGTCTACAACCTGCGCCGGAGCCTGGAGCCTTCTATCCGGCGAGGGGCCGATTCCCACTACATCCGCTACGAAGGAGACTGCTACTACCTGGACGACGGCCCCGGTCACTGGTTGGATGTGGCTGCCTTCGAGACCCTGATGGGGCAAGCCCGGCGGGAGTCCAATCCACGCCGAGCGATGGCCCTCTACCGGGAAGCCCTGGTCCTCTACCGGGGGGATTTTCTGGCAGACCTCCTGGGCCATGACCTCCGCTGGTGCTGGGTGGAGCGGGAACGGCTGCGAGAGCTCTACCTGATGGCGCTGGAGGAGTTAGGGAGTCTGTGTGAGCAGGAGCAGCAAGACCAGGAGGCCATCAGCCTTTACCTCAGGGTGATGGCTATGGATCCCTGCCGGGAGACGGTAGGCCGACGACTGATGCGGCTGGCCATACGTCAGGGCGATCGGGCGACCGCCGTGGCCCACTACCGCCGCCTGGCCGATGCCCTCTGGCAGGAGCTCAAGGTCCCGCCAGACCGAGAGACCCAACGGCTCTACCGGATAGCCCTTCAGGAGCGTTAGTCCCCCACCATTCCGCGTTGAGGGTTGGGTGAGGGTAGGGGGGTATAATGAACCTATCCTCACAACCCGACCCCCAATCGGGTAGAGGAGGAAGGGGGGGAGCCAAGGAGAGGAGATGGGGCCTCCAAGCCCATCCTACGTTGTGCGTGTGACTCTTCCCCCATTGTCATTTCCGATCCCCCGGTTTGTCCAATTCCATCGGCAGTAAGGACCTTTGTCTCTCCCAGCATGGCGTTACACTACAGGAGGTGGCTTATGGATCCTTCCTCACCCGGTCTCGAAGGGCATCTGGCCCAACGCGGCATCACCCGCCGCCAGTTTTTAAGGTTCTGTGGCCTGATGGCGGCCACCCTCGCCCTGCCCGCCCGTTACACCACACGCATCGCTGAAGCCCTGAGCACCGCTCCCCGGATCCCGCTGGTCTGGTTGGAGTTCCAGGACTGCGCGGGTAACACCGAGTCTTTCCTGCGGGCCACGGATCCCACGGTCGTTGACATCGTCCTCGAGGTGCTCTCGGTCAACTACCATGAGACGATTATGGCCCCTGCTGGCCAGATGGCTGAGAAGTCGCTCCAGGACACCGTAGAGCAGTTTCCCGGTCAGTACATCGCCATCGTCGAGGGCGCGATCCCGACCAAGGATGGTGGGGTCTACTGCACCATCGGGGGCCGTACCGCCATCGAGATCGTCCGCGAGGTGTGCCGCAATGCCCTGGTCACCATCGCTGTGGGAGCTTGCGCCTGGGACGGTGGCTGGCCGGCGGCATCACCGAACCCCACAGGGGCCGTGGGCGTCAAGGACGCGGTGCCTGGGCTGAAGAACCTGATCAATATGCCCGGCTGCCCGATGAACGTTGCCAACCTGACGGCGGTCATCGTGCATTACCTGACCTTTGGGGAGCTGCCGGCCACGGACTCGATGGGACGTCCTCTCTTCGCCTACGGTCACATCATCCACAACTACTGTCCCCGCCGGGGCCATTTCGACGCCGGCCGTTTTGTGGAAGAGTGGGGAGACGAAGGCCATCGCCTAGGCTGGTGCCTCTACAAGATGGGATGCAAGGGGCCTCAGACCTACTCCAACTGCCCCTCCGTTCAGTGGAACGAAGGGACCAACTGGCCCGTCGGTGCCGGTCACGGTTGCATCGGCTGCTTCGCCCCGCGCTTCTGGGACACGATGTCTCCCTTCTACGAGCGCCTGCCCAACGTCGAGGGCTTTGGTGTCGAGGCCTCGGCCAACAGGGTCGGTCTGGGCATCGTCGGTGGCGTCACGGCCGCCTTCGCCGCCCACGGCGTGGTGAGCGCCTTCCGAGCCCGTCGCCACCCTCTGGCCGCTCACGAGGAAGAAGGCCCACCGGTCCAGACCGACGGCGGCGACTAGCGGCCCGTAACTGTTCACCCTCCTGTAGGTTAGGTGCGTTTCCGACGCGAAACCGTGCTTCAAATAGCCCATCGGGGCTGAAAGCACCCTCGACCGGTGACCTGCGGGAGGGTAAGCTGAAGATGCTGTGATCCGTGATCCGCAAATTCGTAGCAAGAGGAGGAAGCCCTATGGCGAAGAAGATCGCGATTGATCCCATCACGCGCATCGAGGGCCATCTACGCATCGAGGTCCAAGTGGAGAATGGGCGCGTCGTGGATGCCTGGAGCAGCAGCACGATGTTCCGGGGGATGGAGTTGGTGTTGCGCGGACGCGACCCCCGCGATGCCTGGCTCTTCGCCCAACGCATATGAGGCGTCTGAACAACGGTGCATGCCGTCTGCTCCGTGCGAGCAGTTGAGAACGCCCTGCAGATTCAGATCCCCGACAACGCCCGCTTGATCCGCAACATTATCGAGGCTGCCCAGTACGTTCAGGATCACGTCATCCACTTCTACCACCTCCACGCGCTAGACTGGGTGGACATCGTCAGTGCCCTGGAAGCTGACCCGGCTGACACTGCCGACCTGGCTCAGTCCATCTCCGACTGGCCGAAATCGAGCGCCGACTACTTCGCCGGCGTTCAGAACCGCCTCAAAGCCTTCGTCGAGACGGGGCAACTGGGCCTCTTCGCCAACGCCTACTGGGGCCACCCAGCCTACGCCCTTCCTCCGGCGGCCAACCTGATGGCCGTCGCCCACTACCTGGAAGCCCTGGACTGGCAGAAGGAGATCATCAAGATCCACGCCCTGCTGGGAGGCAAGAACCCCCACTTGCAGACCTACTTGGTGGGGGGGATGGCGGTGCCTCTAGACCCCGACAGCCAGAGCGCTATCAACGCCCACCGCATCGCTCAACTGAAGCGCTGGGCAGCTCAGGCTCACGATTTCGTCGCCCAGGTCTACATCCCCGACCTGCTGGCCGTCGCCTCCTTCTACAAGGAGTGGGCCGGCCTGGGAGGCGGCGTGGGCAACTACCTGGCTTACGGCGATTATCCCCAGGACACCAGCGGGAACCCCTCCAGCCTTTGGCTGCCCCGGGGCGTCATCTTCGACAAGCAGATCGGCAATCCGCCCCAGGCCCTGGACCACCGGGAGATCCGCGAGTACGTCACCCATTCCTGGTACAGCTATGCCGAGGGAGATGGAACCGCTAAGCATCCCTGGGAGGGGGAGACCCGGCCCAACTACACCGGCCCCAAGCCGCCCTACGAGTTCCTCAACACCGATGAGAAGTACTCCTGGCTCAAGGCTCCTCGCTATCAAGACACCCCGATGGAGGTAGGGCCACTGGCGCGGATGTTGGTGGCCTATGCTTCGGGCCACGAACGGGTGCGCGAGCTGGTCCACCAAGTGCTTGACCACCTGGATGTCGGGCCGGAAGCCCTCTTCTCGACCCTGGGACGGGTGGCAGCGCGAGGCATCGAGACCCTGGTGGTCGCCGAGCAGTTGAGCGTCTGGATTGACGAGTTGGCCGCCAACATCTCCCGAGGAGACCTGGCCATCCACAATGGAGAGCGCTGGCATCCCAGCACCTGGCCCGCCGAGGCCGAGGGATGGGGTTCGACGGAGGCTCCCCGAGGCGCGTTGGGTCACTGGGTGCGCATCAAGGGTGGAAAGATCGTCAACTACCAGGCCGTAGTGCCCAGCACCTGGAACGGATCGCCCAGGGATGCGCGGGAGCAGCGCGGTCCCTACGAGGCAGCGTTGATAGACACGCCCGTCGCCGACCCGGAGCGGCCCGTGGAGATCCTGCGCACCATTCACTCCTTTGACCCCTGCATGGCCTGTGCCGTGCACATCGTGAACCGCCATGGGCGCGAGATCACGCGGGTCAAAGTAGCCTGAGGAGGTGGGATATGCGCCGACGGATCTACGTCTGGGAAGTGCCGGTCCGTCTCACCCACTGGGTGAACGTGGCCAGCATTGTCATTCTCTCCTTCACAGGCTACTACATCAGCAACCCCTACATCGCCATTAGCCCACGGGAGCCTTACGGGGCCTACTTTATGGGGCTGATGCGGTACATCCACCTGGTGGTCGCCTTCGTCTTCGTCGCCAGTCTGATGCTGCGTACCTACTGGGCCTTTGTGGGTAACGAGTGGGCGAGTTGGCGGGGTCTCTTCCCCTTCCTGACGGCGGAGGGGCGGCGCAACATGGTCGAGGCCATTCGCTACTACCTCTTCCTGCGTCGGAGACCCCCCGAGGTGGCCGGCCACAACGCCCTGGCCGGGATGACCTATATGATCATCGTGACCCTTTACTTTATCCAGGTCTTCACCGGCTTCGCCCTTTACGGCTGGCTGCATCCCGTCTCCATCTGGCGCGCGTTGACCGGCTGGGTCTTCCTCCTCGTTAGCGTTCAGACGGTGCGCCTGGTCCACCACCTGATCATGTACTTGCTCATCGCCTTCGCCATCCACCACGTCTACAGCGCTTGGCTGGTGGATATGGAGGAAGGCAACGGGCTGATGTCCAGCATCTTCAGCGGCTTCAAGTTCATCTCGCTGGAGCAGAAGCCCGACTGGATCGAGCAGAAGCCGAGGGTCAAGGAAGCAGCGCCGACCAGTGCTGGTGCGGAGGAGTCCCCTGCCTGATCGTGGTATCGTACAACGGCGAACCCTGATCCTGGGGTTGGGCAACATCCTGTTGCAGGACGAGGGGTTGGGCGTCCGGGCCCTGGAGCGCCTGACCGCTCGATACCGTCTGCCGGCGGAGGTCCAGGCCATTGACGGTGGCGTTATGGGCCTGGACCTCCTGCCCTATCTCGAGGGGGTCACCGACCTGCTCATCCTCGACGCCGTGCAGACGGGAGAGCCGCCGGGCACGCTGGTACGGCTGGAAGGCGAGGCGATCCCGGCGGCGCTCTCCCTCAAGATGTCTATGCACCAGATCGGCCTGCAGGAACTGTTGGCGGTGAGCCGCTTCCAGGGCCACCTTCCCGACCGCATCGTCCTATGGGGGATGGAACCCGCCTCGCTGGATCCCGGCCTTGACCTTTCCCCTATAGTCGCTGCCCGGCTCGACGCACTGGTCGAGGCCGCTGTGCAAGAGCTCCAGGACTGGGGAATCGCAGCCACACCACTAAGCTGCCACTCACTACGCCGCTAGGTTGCCATCTGCTGTGCCGCCACGTTGCTATCCCCCTACCTGCTCCCCCCTTGTCATCTTCGCCCTGATGCGCTATACTGCCCCCACTGGCTATCCTCCCTCGCCAACTCAGAGGAACTTGCGCTGACAATCTGTGTTACTTATAATGCATTGGATGTTATCCTCCCGCAGGCCGCACAGTGCCCGCCTGCCTTTGTAGGAGGGCTTTCCAAGCCCGACTCGGCCCTGCAAGGGCCTCCTACCTGCGCTCGTCTGTAGGCGGGCTTGTCAAGGGGGGGGACCTGCGGGAAGGTAGGTTGAACCCGCGAATCTCATATGCAAGGGGGAGAACGATGCTCGTCGGACAGTTGCTTCAGTACGGTATGATCTCGGTGTTGGCCTACCTGGTTGGCTCTATCCCGGTCGGCTACCTGGTGGTCAAAGTGGCCCGAGGGGTGGACATCCGGCACGTGGGGAGCGGGCGCACCGGAGGGACCAATGCCCTGCGGGCGGCCGGCCTCTGGGCCGGCGTGGCGACCGGGGTGGGGGATGCCCTGAAGG
>WFUY01000154.1 GCA_015484715.1 Thermoflexales bacterium
CCCCTACCCTGTCCCCAGCACTTCTTCGACCTTGCGCATCAGCGCCAGTGGGCTGAAGGGCTTGACGAAGTAATCGTCGGCACCGACAGCGAAGCCTTTCTCCTTGTCCACTTCCTGACCCAGGGCGGTCAACATCACCACCGTCGTCTCCCGGGTGGCCGGATCCCGCTTCAGCCGACGGCAGACCTCGAAGCCGTCTATGGAACTGTTGGGCATCATCACGTCGAGCAGGATCAGGTCGGGCTTCTCCCGCCGGGCGATCTCCAGGGCTTCGTCGCCGGAGGCCGCCTGGAGGATCCGGTAGTCCCCGATACGCAGCGTCACGTCCACCAGAGTACGCACTTCCATCTGGTCGTCCACAATCAGGATCGTCTTCATCCTCACACCCCTTTCTACATCCCCCTAGTCTTGATCCCAGGGACCCTCCCCCAGGTTTCCCCCGGGAAGGGTGAGTCGCCGGCCGATGGTGATCGGCGCATCACAGCGATTCCAGAGCCCGCTGCACCCGGACGATCAGTTCGCTGTAGTCGAAGGGTTTGACCAGGAACTCGACGGCACCGGCCTTGTGGGCGGCCTCGATCACCTGGCGCGACGATTTGGCCGAGACGATGATCACCGGGATGTGGGCGGTCACCCGTGACCGTTTCAGCCGCTTCAGCACCTCCTGTCCAGAGATCCCCGGCATCATCAGGTCCAGGAGGATCAGGTCTGGATGTTGTTCGGCGGCCAGCCGAAGGCCTGATTCCCCTTCAGGGGCCTGGAGCACCTGATAGCCCTCGGCCTCCAGCAGTTCGGCCACAGCCTGGCGCATCACGGCGTCATCCTCGATGATCAGGATGGTGGTCTGCCGTTCGACCAGGGGGACCGTGAAGGTGAAGGTGCTTCCCTTCCCCGGTTCGCTCTCCACCCAGATGGCTCCTCCGTGGGCCTCGACGATGTGCCGGACGATGACCAGCCCCAGCCCGGTGCCCTCGGCTGCCGTGTGCGAGGCATCACCCCGGTAGAACTTCTCGAAGAGGTGGGTCATCTGCTCCTCGGTCATCCCGATCCCCTGGTCCTGGACGCTCACTTCCAGGTAACCGCCTACAGGGCGGACTGAGACGACGATCTCTCCCCCTTCGGGGGAGTACTTGGTGGCGTTGGAGAGCAGGTTGCGCAGCACCTGGGTTAGCTTGGCGGCATCCCCGACGATGGTTGGCCATCCCTCGGGGCCCTCGATGCGGTAGGTATGGATGGCCGACTGCTCCTGAAAGACGGCCACGGTCTCCTCGATCACCGGCTTGAGGTCCATAGGGCGCAGGGCGATCTCAAAGCCCTTGCCCGACTCGATGCGGGCCACATCCAGCAGATCGGAGACGATGGCCGAGAGGTGGACGGCGTGGTGGTGGATGAACTCGATGAAACGCTGGTGCTCCTCGTCACTCAGGTCTGAGCGGCTAGCTAGGAGCTCGCTGAAGCCCTGGATGATGGTGAGCGGGGCGCGGAGCTCATGGGCGGCGGTGGCCAGAAACTCCGTCTTCATCCGGTCCAGCTCCTTGAAGCGGGTGATGTCCCGCTGGCTGAAGACGAGGTTGACGATCCGGCCAGCCTCGTCTCTAACGGGGGCTACCGTTAGGTCGGCATCGTACAGGGTGCCGTCTTTGCGCCGGTAAACCACCTCACCCCGCCAGATCTGACCGGACCGGGCGGTCCGAAGGGCTTCCTGGTGCTTCTGAGCGGTCGTTGGGTCGCCGACCAGGAGGTGGTGGGTCTGCCGCACAACCTCGCTGGCCGTGTAGCCGGTGAGCTTCTCAAAGGCGGTGTTGACGTACTGGATCATTCCTTCGGGGTCGGCGATGGAGATGGCGTCGGCGACGCTGGCCAGGATGGCCTGGGTCTTCTCCTGCTCCCGGCGGGTGGCGATGGCCCGCTGCTCCACCTCCCGCAGGAGCCGGACGCTCTCAAAGGCGGCGGCGGCCTGGTTGGCGAAGAGCTCCAGGGTTTCCACCTCGCCCAAGCTGGGCTGCTGGCCGCCGGCCGGCCGTCCAACAGAGAGGAACCCCAACAGCCGATCGCCCGCTTCGATGGGCACGTGCAGGAGATCGCCGGGCTGCCAGAGGGTGGGAGGTCCTGTCCACAGAGCTTTCGGGCTCTCGTCCTCCTGATCGGGGGATGACGATCTCATCGAGGTGGCGTGGGCAGGGACGAAGAAGGAGCGGCTGATGCGGGCGGCATTCTCGCGGATCGAGGAGAGGGTCTTGTCGGCGATGGGGGATTCCACGCCGACCTGAGCCATAGGGCGCAGCAGCCCCGTGGTCGCATCGTAGAGGGAGACAGTCACCTTCTGCCAGCCCAGGGCCTTCTGGATGCTCTCGCACAGGAGGTCGGCCACGGCCTCCTCGGTGCGGGACTGGCGCAACTGGTCGGCGAAGGCCCGCAGGGCGGCATTGAGGCGTAGGAGTTCCTCGCGCTGGCGGGAGACCCGCTCGTAGAGGCGGGCGTTTTCGATGGCGATAGCGGCCTGGTTGGCGAAGGACTGGGCTAGGGCGATGTTGGAGGCTGAGAAGGGGCGGATGCGGTCGCGGTAGAGGGCCAGAGCTCCGATCGCCTCGCCTCCTACGATGAGGGGGAGCACGGCGTAAGTATGGAACCCTTCTCGGCGTATCACTTCGTGCAGGGATGCCGTCTGAGGGTCTCGCTGGGCATCCAGAACCCAAAAGGGCTCGTGGGTCTGGAAGATCTGGCTGCCCGGTGCATCCCGGTAGCGCCGGAGGAGGGTCTCGATGTACTCGTTGGAGAGCCCTGTCGCGTAAGCGCACCGCAACTGTCCGCTTTTCCGGTCCAGCAGGTAGATGGCTCCCCGGTCGCTCTCCAGAACCTCCATCAGCTCCCGGACGACTTCGCGCAGGGTGACCTCCAGGTTGAGGCCGGCGGTGATGCGTTGGGAGGCGATGGCTAACCGTTCCAGCCGCCCCACCCGCCGGCGGTCAGCGGCGTGGAGCCAGGCGTTGTGCAAGGCCGAGGCGGCCTGGAGGCTGAAAAGGGAGAGGCGCTGTAGCGTTTCCCCACGAAAGTAGCCCCGCTGGGAATGGGCACAGAAGATCACCCCCAGAGGCTTCTCGCCTTGCCCCTGGATGGGGAACCCCACCAGGGAGCGCATCCCTATCTCCAAGGTGATCGGGTTGACTTCCGGTCGGGTAGCCACGTCGGCGACCACGACGGGTTTGGCCTGACGGAGGATCTGCTCGGTGAGCCCACCGGGCCGTGGGGAGAGGTCGGGTAGGCTCTGCGCCCGTTCGGGGGGGTCGGTGGTGACGGCCCACCGGTACGTGCCCAGGTGGTCATCGTAGACGATGACGATGCTGACCTCCGCCCTGGTCAGATCGCGGGCCCCTTGCGCGATGCGTTGCATCACCTCGTCCAGTTCCACGGCGGTGGCCAGGGAGACCCCCGTCTCGTAAAGCTGGGCCATCTCTTGGGTGCGACGGCGCTCCGTCGTGTGGAAGCGGGCGCTCTCCATCGCCACGGCGGCCTGGTCGGCCAGGAGTTGGAGCAGTTGTTCGTCGTGCGAGGTGAAGGCATCCACCTCGGGGCTGCTGACCGACAGCGTTCCCAGGGGGCGTCCTTCGATGGTCAAGGGGGCGACCATCAGGGAGCGGTAAGGGGGAGGATCCTCGACTCGGAGGTAGCGGGGGTCGTTGAGCACGTCGGGGACGTTGAGC
>WFUY01000155.1 GCA_015484715.1 Thermoflexales bacterium
ACCCTGAGCGGGACGCTGGGCCTCACCCGCTCGGTCTACCTGCCCCTCGTCCTGGGGGGCAGCGCTCCCCGCTACGAGATGCGGGGCATCTGGATCCACCGCTACGACTGGACCCGCTACGGCGAGCCGGCCGACCCCGCCCGTATAGATGCGATGGTGGCCAACGTCGCCGGTGCCGGCTTCAACGCCATCTTCTTCCAGGTACGCGCTCACGGCGACGCCTACTACACGCCCGGCCTGGAGCCCTGGGCCGCCCGGCTGACCGGCAGCAACGGGGAGACGCTAGGCCAGGACCCCGGCTGGGATCCGCTGGCCCGGATGATCGAGAAGGCCCACCAGGCCGGCCTGGAGGTCCACGCCTACCTCAACGTCTACCCGGCCTGGCTGGGGGAGACGCCTCCGCCTCGCCCTGTCGTGCCGGAGCACCTCTTCAACTGGCTCACCTACGACCGTGGGTACGGCTTCGACTGGCGCCAGTGGGACCGCAGCGGCCAGCCGATGCTCCTCAACGCCTCCTACCTCTGGGCCAGCCCCGGCCTGGACGAGCTGCGGGACCACGTGGTGGCCGTGGCCGTTGACCTGGTGACCCGCTACCCGGTGGACGGGCTGCACCTGGACCTGGTCCGCTACGCCAACGCCCAGTACAGCCACGATCCCTTCAGCCTGGCCGCCTACGCCCCCCTCTCGACCACGCTCTCCTACGAGCAGTGGCAGCGGGATCGGGTGACCGACCTGGTGCGCCAGGTCTACAGCCGAACGACGGCGATCCGGCCCGACCTCCGGGTCTCCGCCGCCGTCTGGCCGGTCTACCGGGACCGATGGGGCTGGGGCGTCAGCGAGGGCTACGATGACTTCTACCAGGACGCCCAGGGCTGGCTGGAGGCGGGGTTGCTGGACGCGACGGTACCGATGCTCTACCCGGTGGAGACCGGCGACTCCGGCCCCGCTTGGACGCTGGAGGGCTTCCGCACGCTGCTGGCCGACCACCTGGCCCACAGCGGCGGTCGTCACGTCTACGCCGGCATCAGCGGCGACTACGCCGATTTCGACGAGATCGTCCGGCGCATCGAAGCGGCCCGTTCCCTGGGCGCTGCCGGCCATCTGCTTTTCTCCTACACGGCGCTGAACAGCCGAGGGTACTGGGACGACCTGGCCGCCGGTCCCTACGGGCAGCCGGCTGTCGTGCCCCCGATGCCCTGGCGGGGTCCGTGAGGGTGCAACAGGCCACAGGACCTGACCTAACCGAGAACTCAACCTTCCAGATATACCAGCACGCCGCATCGCGCTGCCGCCTGACGCAGGGCAGCGTCCTGGGTGGCTAGCGGCAGGCCAGCACGCATCGCCAAGTCCAAGTAGGCCGCGTCGTAGGTAGAAAGCCGCTGTTCCCGGGCCAGGGCTAGGATTTCTCCAAAGACACGGGACGCTGTCTCCCCTTCCACCGCGATGGGCAATTGCTGCAAGAGGCTCAGAAAGCGTACCGTTTCAGCAGCGGTGATGCGCCCACGCCGCTCGGCCACCACCAACGCATTGCCCACCTCTAGCGGCCAGATGATTGGGGCAAGGGCCGTCGCTTCGGCGAAACGCTCCAACACCGCATCGGCATACGAGCTAGCTTCGTCTTCAAAGCACCAGGCCATCACCACCGAAGCGTCAATCACAAACTGCTCGCCCATCTATTGTCGTCCTTCTTCGATGATCTCCCGCACGGACAGCCCCTCCAGACGACGGCCTTGACGGAAGGCTTTGAGGCTGGCGATGACCTGCTCAGGGGGAAGGACCGGCGCTTCTTCCACAGGATGCAAGACGGCCACCGGCACCCCGTGACGGGTGATGACGATACGCTCGCCTCGCTCCACGCGCTCAATCAGTCTCGCGAAATAGGTCCTCGCTTCATACACACCGACGGCTGTCATCCTCCTCCCTCCTCGCGAAAGCAAAAGAGTGGTATCGAAGCCCAGGTTGCCCCGCTTCCTCGGCCTTGGCATAGGAACCGCCAGGCCATTATAGCACGGAGAAAAAGGGGGGGCAAGAGGACAAAAGGGGGATACCGGATGGGAACCGGGGTTCGATTGCCTCTCCGGGAAAAACCGCGTAAAATACGGACCTGACGGCGGATGATCTCCCCAGGGTAGGACGTTCGGCCCATCCCGAAGGGGACCGAGAGTCCAGCGAGGGTTCGTTGTGATGTCCATCCAATTCGAATGGCACGCCGATGCCGAGGAACTGACCTCGGAGCCACCACCGCCGCCACCATCGCGCCGTCGCTCCCGGCGCTTCCTCCTGAGCCTCAGCCTGCTGCTGGGGCTGATAGGCACGCTGGTCGTGGGGATGCTCTACCAGCGCCAACGTCAGCAGCACGCCATCGCCGCCGATCTGGAGCCCATCGTCCGCCTGGAACTCCAGGCACTGATCGAGGGCGACGAGGAGCTCTTCCTCAACCAGCAGATGGAGATCTCCAGTTGGCCCGTCTACCAGAAGCGGCGGTTCGATCTCTACCGCCAGATGCACCGCTTCCTCCTCCCCCCTGCCGTCGTCCCTTACACCTACACCGGTCGAATCCTAAAGGTGTGGGGGGAACCCCAGTACGCCTGGGCAGCCGTGGAGGTGATGATGGACGGTCAGCCCCATCAGGAGATCCGGCACTACTGGAACACGCCGGAGGGCTGGCGCCATGCTCCTCTGACCGACAAGGCTCTGGGAGAGCAACGGGAGCGAACCGTCGGCTCCATCCGGCTGCGCTACTGGGAGGTGGACGAACGGCCGGCGCGCTACCTCGCCAACGACCTCCGGGCCTGGCTGGCGACGCTGATGCCCCCCTTGGGGCTGGAGACCACCGCCCCCCTCACCATCGAACTGCGCCCTGACCCGCTGGGCACGCGAGCCTACACCTGGACCACCGACCGTTCGCGCCTGACCATCGTCTCACCCAGCCTGCTGCCCCTGCAGCGGGACGGGCGGCCGGCCCAGGTCTACCGCCAGGCCCTGGCCTATCACGTGGCCGGCTGGCTGATCAATCAGGCCGTCGGTATCGCCACCCCCCAGGACTTGGCCCCGGAGGTGCGCGGCCTGTGGGGGGACTTGCTGGCCTGGGCGATGATCCGACTGGACCTGGACCCTCCCCTGAGCACGACCCGCGAGCCGGTCCTGGAGCAGGTCGTCCAGCGACACGGGCTGGGGGCGGTGGCCCGGCTGGTACAGGCGATGGGCGAGGCCCAGACCGTCATCGAGGTCTTCCAACAGGCCAACCTGTCCGAACCCGATCCGCCGGCCCTTTTCACCCTCCTGTTGGAGGCCCAGCAACAGGCCATCGCCCAGGGAGACCGCAAAGCCTACCGGGCGCTCCTGGATCCTGAGGCCGACGCGACGTGGCGGGCGGACCAGGTCTCGTCATTCACCTGGACCCCCGGCTCCCTCACTGACGTCACGGGGCTGAATGCCTACTTCAGCGAGGCCGCGATCTACCGCTACAATCCGCTCTCCCATCCGCGCGGCGTGACCGTCACCTTCCAGAGGGACCGGGCCTGGGTGGAGGCCGAGGGGATGCCTCTCGCCTCGCAGACGCGGGTGGTCTTCTTCCGCCGCGCGGACGGCCGCTGGCTCTACACCTCCCCCGACCCCTCCTACCTGGGTGGGCTGCGGGAGGTGAAAGCTCCTTACATCGTCCTCCAGTACTACGAAGCGGATGCCGACGTGATGGTCGGCCTGGCCGCCCGCCTCTCGACGGTGCTGCAACAGGCCACCGAGGACTTCGGCCTCTCCCCCACGGCGTTGACGACGGTGACCATCGGCGTTCAGACAACGTGGGGATGGTCCTCGCCGAACTCCGAGGGCCTCTCCTACACATCACCCAGCCTGAGCGGAGTGGACCCCGAGATGTCCTTGACGTATGGGCTGGTGAGCCAGGTGGCCTTTCGGCGGTTGGATGTTGAGAATCTCCGGGGCTCCCGGTCCTACTCCAGCCCAGGCCAAATGATGATCCTGCAGGGGCTGATCTCTTGGGAGGCCCAACACCTCCTCGCGGACCATCCTTTCCGGTGGTCGAGGGCAGACCCATCCTCCCTCTCCCTGCGCCCCTTGGCGGAAGCTTGGGAAGGAGGGAGAGGCTCGGACGCCTTCAGCCCCGATCTGTCCCTGACCGGCTACACCTTGGTCGCCTTCCTTGTGGAGGAGCAAGGCTCTCGGGCCGTTGGCAAGATGCTCGACGCCTTGGCGACGGCGGAGAGCCTGGACGACTGGCTGCAGACGGTCAGCGGTCAGGGGCTGGACGAGGTCGAGCCGACCTGGCAGGCATGGCTCCGTCGCCAGGCCGGGTCGCCTCTCTCTCCCTCGTCCCCATCGGGCCCGTGATCCGATGGGGGCGGGAGAAGCCATTCCCGCCGAGGATGACACATCCGGCGGGAGCTGTGGGAAGGAGACAGATCCACGATCCGCCTGGAACATCAAGGCACCATTCAGACAGAGACCTACGGAGGCTCACGATGGCAACGTCAGCGATGGATCCTTTGGTCACACCCGCCGAACTTCCCGACCCTCGGCTCACCGAGGAGCGGATGCGCCGGGCCCGCGATGCCCGGCTCCTGCCTGTGGTGGGAGAGCACGCTCCGGTCTGGCTGATCGAAGAGGCCGTGGACCCCGTCAGCCAGACGGTGGTGAGCGACCTGCTCTTCCTGGACCGGCGGGGATGGGTCCGGCGGCGCTACCTGTACGACGCCGAGGTGGACGTGCTCCACTTCCGGGGCGACGAGATCGTGAGCTCCGAGGAGGCGGCCCGCCTGAGGGCCAGAGGCCGATTGTTGGTGGATGAGGACTGAGCTACGGGCCGGCCAAGTCGGCGATGAAGTAGTAGCCCCAATTGGCCTGGGCGACCCCCACGCCGATCTCCGTGTAGTGGGAGGAGAGGAGATTGCGCCGATGGGGATCGGCGCCGGGGGGCTCGTCGTACCACCAGAGCACTGCTCCCTCAGGGTCCTTGGCGTTGACCCAGTTCTCCCCGGCGAAGCGGGGGGTGTACCCCAGCCGGGCTAGCCGGTCGCGCAGCCGGGCCCCGTCGGAACCCACGTGGCTGCACCACCCGCGCCGGGAGCAATCCTCGGCGTGGATCTGGGCAGCCTGGGCCAACGTGGGTGACCAGGTGAGGGGGGACAGGCCATGGGCTGCCCGGCGCTCGTTGATGAGGGCGACGACGACGGCAGGCCAGTCGGCAACATCGGCAGGGGGGCCTTCCACCACCGGAGGGGCAGCCGTTGGGCGCGCGGTGCCGGTTGGGGTGGGGG
>WFUY01000156.1 GCA_015484715.1 Thermoflexales bacterium
CCTCCCCCCGCCGCTTCACATCGGCCACGCCCAGGGGCACCAGGTACTCCTCCTCCGGCAGCGGCCCCGTCTCCAGGTAGAGCAGCTTGTTCTCGAAGAAGAGGACAGGGTTGTTGGAGCGGATGGCGGCTTTGAGCAGCCCCTTGGCGTCGTAGGGGGTCGAAGGAGCGACGATGATGAGGCCGGGGATGCCCATCAGCAGCGCCTCCCAGCTCTGGGAGTGCTGGGCCGCCATGCCGATGCCCGCCCCGCCGGGCGTGCGCACCACCAGAGGGAGCCGGTACTGTCCTCCCGACATCAGCCGCAGCTTGGCCGCCTGGTTCACCAGGGGGTCCATGCAGGTCGTCAGGAAGTCGCTGAACATAATCTCGGCCACCGGGCGCATCCCCGTCATCGCGGCACCGACGGCGGACCCGACGATGGCGTACTCGCTGATGGGCGTGTCCATCACCCGCCGGGGGCCGAACCGCTCCTGAAGCCCGGCGGTGACGGCGAAGTAGCCGCCGCTGGAGACGTCCTCGCCCAACAGGTAGACCCGCTCGTCCCGTTCCATCTCCTCGGCCAGCGCCTCCCAGAGGGCGCGGGAGACGGTGGCCTGGCGGGTGGGGCCGGTGGGCGGCTTGGCCGGGCGGTAGAGATGGACCGGCTCCGGCGCGTAGACGACGGCCTCAACGTCGTCAAAGGTGGGCTCCGGACTCTCCTGGGCGAAGCGCCACGCCTCCTCCACCTGCCGACGGGCCTCCTCGGCCAGCGCCCGGTAGCCCTCCTCGTCCAGGAGGCCCGCTTCCAGGAGGGCAGCTTTCCAGCGGGCGATGGGATCGCGCTCCCGCCAGCGGGCGATCTCCTCTTCGCTCCGGTAGCGGGCCGACTCCCCCTCGGTGTGGCCGCTGATCCGGTAGGTGAGGGCCTCGATCAGGGTCGGCCCCCCGCCCCGTCGGGCCTGGGCTACCGCCTCCCGCACGGCCTGGTAGACCTGCCAGACGTCGTTGCCGTCCACCTGGCATCCGGGGATGCCGTAAGCGGCAGCTTTGTCGGCCAGCCGAGCCACCCGCGTCGTCCGCTGAGTGGGGGTGAACTCGGCGTACTGGTTGTTCTCGATGAAGAAGACGACCGGGAGGTCGAAGACGGCGGCGAAGTTGACCGCCTCGTGGAACATCCCCTGGGCGACGGCCCCATCCCCCAGGAAGGTGAGGGCGACCTGGCGGCTGCCCCGCCGTTGGGCGGAGAGGGCGGCTCCGATGGCGATCAGGCCGGCCGCGCCGACGATGCCGTTGGCCCCCAGCGCACCGACGGCGGCCTCGGTGACGTGCATCGGTCCGCCCAGCCCCCGGCAGAGGCCGGTGCGCTTGCCCAGGATCTCGGCCATCATCGCCTTCAGGTCGGCCCCCTTGGCCAGCATGTGGCCGTGGCCCCGATGGGTGGTGGTGATGTAGTCGTCGGCCCGCAGGGCGAAGCAGGCCCCCACGGCGCAGGCCTCCTGGCCGATGGAGAGGTGCAGCGCCTCCGAGGGAACCTGCCCGGCGGCGAAAGCCTGGGCCAGCCGCTCCTCGAAGGCCCGGATGAGGAGCATGCGCCGCAGCATCTCCCGCTTGAGGGCCGCCTCGTCCTTCGGCAACCCCTGGTCCCGGTAGCGGATCGCCTCCTCGGCCACCGCCTCCTGGAGGGGGATCAGGTGGCGGGAGAGGGCCTCGAAGTCCACCGAGACAGGCCGGCGCCGACGGGGCCACAGCCGGGACAGCAGCCCACGCCGGCGGGCTCCTGTTGGCTGCTCCCGGATGATCATCTCCTCGTAGCCCAACTCCCGCAAGACCTGGGGGTAGAGCTGAAAGGCGGGTTTGACGGCGGGGAGGAGGGCCAGGGCCTTGGGAACGGAGCCCCGGGCGATGACTTGGCGGGTGGCGATGGCCCGAGGAACGTTGAGCCGACCGTGCCAGAAGCGATGGGCGGTGTCGGCCGACTGGATCATCTCGACGTGGGCGGGCAGGTCCGACTCCCCGAAGGTCCAGCGGATGGGGGCGCTCCGCATGTCCACGGTCACCACCCCGTCGGGGTCGGTGAAGCGGAAGCGGACGACCAGCCGGCCCTCGAGGAGCCGCTCGGCGATGGCCGGATCGGCGCTGATCCGGCGGAAGAGAGCGTCCAGAACCTCGTAGAGGTGGTCGGTATCGCGGAAGACGGCCATCCTGCGAGCCTTTCCCCTAGGTTGAAGTCACCGGATCGGTCAGACTTTGGATCACCGCAAGGGAAGCTTACCACAAGCGTCAACAGGTGTCAATGGACAACGAAAGCGGTGATTACCCACAAGTGAGCGAGAATGCACGAATGAGGCGGTCCTTAATTCGTGTATTCGTGCCCCATTCGTGGACGGCTCGTCTCCCTATCTCCAGAGATATGGGTAATCACCGGACAACGAAAGGGGCCGGCCTTTCCGGCCGACCCCTTCGTCTGTCGCGCTCCCCGATCGGTCCTGGACCGACTAGGGGTAGTTTCGCGTCACGATGGGCAGATAGATCTCGTACTTCGCGGCCTGAGGCTGAACCACGCCGGTGAGGGCGAAGTCGGTGAAGTGGTTGATCTGCATGGTGACGACGCGGTTCGTCTTGTCCACGGTGTAGCCCGCCGGCGCGATCCAGGCACCGGAGACGCTGGAGTAGTAGGCGGGGCGGATGTCGTCCTCGGTCAGGCCGGGCGGGAGCTGGTTCGGGTCGTAGCGGAACTTGATGATCACGTTGCTTCGGAAGGGCCCGTTGAGCCCCCGATTGGTGCCGGCCACGGTGGCGTTGAGGGCATACTTGAAGTCCGTGGTGACGGCATCCCCCGACCGGTTCAGGTCCCGGGCCTTCGGCGTGATGTAGAGGGTGACCTTGCCCGTGTCGGTCACCGCCTTGGCCGGGATGTCTATCTCCGTGCCGTCATCCAGGACGACCTTGAAGGGCTTGTCCGCGTCAAAGGTCACGGCCATCTGCTGGGGCACCGCCACGTTGGCCGACTTCAGCGTCAGGTTGACGCCGGTCACATCGGTGTTGCCCACCGTGACCGTCACCTCGTCGGACTCCCAGAGGTTGCCCTGGTCGTCGGTCCACATCGCCCCGACGTGCCAGATGCTGTTGGGCGCGACGGTCAGGGTGAAGCTGCCGCTCTCGTCCACGTAGGCGTCGCTGCCGCCCCCGTTCTCCTCCCAGCCCCAGACGTAAGTGAGGGTGTCGGTGAAGGGCATCGTGCCGGAGAGCACCTGCCCCTGGATCTTCACGCTGGCCTGGCGGAACTGGAGGGTCAGCGGATCGGGGGTCTGCCCGCTCACCGTGACCGTCACCGTCTGCATCGGGGGTTCAATCCAGGCCCCCGCCTGATCCGGCGGCACGCCGGCGCCCACCTGGTAGACGTTCGCCGGCAGGGTCATCGTGAACCGCCCGCTCCCGTCGGTATCCTCGTAGAACCAGAGCCCCTCGGCCGCGTTGAAGGCGTAGGCCGTGGTGTGGGAGATCGGGGCACCGCTGGGCGACAGGACCTGGCCGGTGAGGGTGGCGTTGGTGGGCATGAGGTCGAAGTCGCGCTGCACGTCTTGGTTGCCCACGGTGACGGGCGTGTCGGCGTAGTCTCCCACGTTGGCGTAAGGCCCCTCCCAGATGATGTAGTTCAGGAACCAGTCGCCAGAGGAGACGGTGAGGGTGTAGACGTTCTGCCCGTTCTTGAACTCGATGGGAGCACTGCGGAAGGCGCCGGTGTCGGGGTTGAAGCCGTACACCTCGCCCTCCAGCGGGGAGGCGATAGGCGCACCGTTGGCGGTGAAGGTACCGTAGATGGACCGGGTATCGCGGGTGAGGGTGAAGATCACCGTCTGAGTCATCCCCGCCCCCGCGCTGAAGGTAACCGTCTGGGTGTAGGGGGTGACGGAGAACTCGGCCTCCGGGGGCAGGTAGAGCCCCACGTAGACGCTATCGCCGGGGTTGGCAGCCACCGCTATGTTGAACCGGCCCCGGTCCACCGGCCCATCGCTCAGCGGCGCCATCCACTCGTCCTTCCCCGGCTCCTGGGCGTAGGCCCAGCCGTAGAAGTCGGTGGCCAGATTACCGTTCTGATCCACCACCCGTCCGAGGAGGCGGGCATCGGCACCCATCGCCTGGAAGTCCACATCGGTCATGTGGGAGCTGTTGTCGGGCACCCGAACGGTCTGGTGGGAGGGCATGAGCTGATAGGGCGCATCGGAGGGCAGCCACGGCTCTACCTCCCAGAGGCCGGCCGAGACGGTGAGGGTGTAGTAACCACCGGCATCGGTGGAGGCGAAAGCGAAGCCCATCCCTTCCTCCTCCCAGGCGGCCACGCTCACGTTCGGGACACCCACCCCATTGTGAGTGATCCGACCGCTGATGAGTGCTCCCCGGGTCTCCAGGCAGATGTCGCCCAGGTCCAGGTCGCCGTCAACCGAGTAAGGCCCCCAGGTGCCAGCCGGCAGGACGAGGGGCATGTCCGTCCACAGGTACAGGTAGTAGGTACCCGCCGGGACGGTGATGGTGAAGTAACCGCTTCCATCCGGTTCTGCCACGTTACCCTCGCCCGTCTCGCTGTAGGCTTCCATTAAAACCTGGTAGGCCAGGGTACCGAGCGTACCCGGTGCGCAACCCGGCGGGAGCAGCCGACCGATGATCCGGCTCTCGGCAGCTCCGACGGTGAAGGTGATGGACTTGGTCTCGGCCATCCCATTGTCTTCGAACGAGACGGTCTTGGGAAAGCCGGTGTATTCCCAGTCAGTACTCCAATCCATAGGTTCGACCCAGACGTCCCAGGTGCCGGGAGCTACCTCCAGGTTCACCTCACCCGAGGCATTCACCATCCCGGAAGCGACGGAGGGGTCGTCTATACCGGTGGCGTAGACCTCGGCGTCGGTCACCGGAGAGCCGTCGCTCTTCTGGACCTTCACGTGGATGGTCTTCTTGCCCGACGTCTGGGCCGTAGAGCTAAACTGGAAGGTCATCGAGAGGTACTGCCCAGACTGAATGGTCACAGTCATCGGGGTCGGGGCCATCCAGTCGGGGTGGTTGGCAGGGGGGTCGAGCATTACCCAGTAGGTGCCCGTGAAAGGCACGTTGATGGAGAACCAACCGTTAGCATTGGTCCAAGTCTCGAAGTCACTATACCGATCGGGGAACTCTTCAGGGCCCTCGAGGCCTATCCAGGCCCCATTGGCCGGCGTGGTGCCGTCGGGAGCGTAGACATATCCTCGCAATCCCTGGGCGCTGGTGGGGCCGATGGTCGGGGCAGAATTGGGGGAAGTTGTCTTGCCGAAGGCTAACGCGGGGAACAGACCAACGAGGAGAATGAGCGCGATCACCAAGCTCCCAGCCAAAGCCACCTGCCGCCAAAATGCCTGCTTGCTATCCATACAACCCTCCTCGGTTCAAGGTTCAACAGTACACGAATTGAAGGCTCTGCGTAGGACAAGACTCACACCAGAGGACACCGATGGGGAGAGGTCCGAGGAACGATCACAGGGACAAGGCATCACCTCCCTTCACAAACATAATGACTGTGGATGCGCCCAAGGGGGATAGCACCCCCTTTATACCCGGCAAGCGTGAATTTTTCGTGAAGGCGTCGCTCCGGCAAAGAGGGAGAGATGCTCACCCCGACACCTTCCTTCTGGTAACCCTGGACTTTTGAGAGAACGCGGCTCCCTACCTTCCTAGGAGTTCTCGGACTTGCCGGGCTTCTTCTTCCTTTCCAGCGAGGGTGAACAGTTCGGCAGCCCTCTCCAGGCAGGCCCGGCCTCGGGCGATGGTCTCCCCTTCGTCCTGGGCCTGACCTTGCTCCATCAACCAGCGACCATATCCGGCCCAGGCGCGGGCCAGTTCTCCCGGATCACCGGCCTCTTCCAAGAGGGCGATGCTTTTCCGGTAGGCCTCCTCGGCCCGGGGGTCATCCAGTTGGGCGTAGGCAGCGGCCAGCGTCCGCCAGGCCAAGGCCAGGGCCGGTTGGTTGTCCAGGGCGTCCGCCAGTTGACGGGCGGCCTCTGCGTGTTCCAGGGCTTCCTCCGGCCTTCCCTGAATCAGCAGCACCTCGCTGAGGTTGCGATGGGGGTCTATGAGGTGGGGCTTGCTGCCCAGCGCGGCGAAGCCCTCAATGGCCTCCCGCAGGTAGCCTTCGGCCTCCTTGTAATCCCCCAGTCTCAGGGCAGCCTCCCCCAGGTTGCTGTAGCACTGGGCCATTCCCCACCGGTCGCCCATCTCCTGCCGCAGGGCCAGGCTACGCCGGTAGTAGTCCACAGCTTGCTGGTAGCGGCCCTGCTTGTAGCTCACGGTTCCCAGGTTGTTGTACGATGCTGCGATGCCGTAGGACTCGCCGATGCGCTGACGGATCTCCAGGCTGCGGTGCAAGTAAGCGGAAGTCTGGTCGTACTGCCCTTGCTGCCAGTAGACGAAGGCCAGGTTGTTGTAAGAGTTGGCCAGGCCGGGCAGATCCTGCAGGGCTTCTCGCAGCCGGATGCTCTCCTCGTGGAACTCTATGGCCTCGGCATAGTTCCCTCGCGAGGAGGCGATGCTCCCCAGGGTGTGATAGAGCTCGGCCCGGGCCCGCTGCACCCCTTCGTCCTCCGGCCAGTCCTTCAGGTACTCCAGCCCCCGCCCGCAGTACTCCAGGGCCTGGTCGTACTCCCCCCGCCGCATCAGTACCCATCCCATAGCCCCGTAGATGCGAGAGACTTCCAGCGAGGCAGGCTCTTCTCGCAACAGATCCATCGCCCGATGCAGATGCTCCAGGGCCCGATCGTACCGCCCCTGCCGCTCGTAGGCTCGGGCGATCCGGCGCAACAGGGACGCCCGCTGCTCCGAGGAACCGGCGACCTCCAGGGCCTGCCGGTAGCAACGCAGCGCCTCCTCGTAGCGACCGATGTGCTGGTAGACATCGCCCAGGGACCGGTAGGCCTCTGCTGCGCGGGGATCGTGGGGGGCGATCTCCAGCGCCCGCCGGTAGTAGGCGATGGCCGACTCGTTGGCGTACTTGCTCCGGGCTTCGTCCCCGGCCAGGAGCAGGTAATGGACCGCTTTGTCCCACCGCTGTCCCTGGTCGTAGTGATGGGCCAGCAGGTCGTAGACCTGGGCCGGGTTATCGGCGTAGTGCTCCTCGATGTAGGCCCCGATCTTGCGGTGTAGTTCCCGGCGGATGGCGAAGAGCAGGGTCTCGTAGGTCACCTCCCGAACGAGGACGTGCCGAAAGAGGTACTCCAACACCGGCGAGACCCGCTCCAAGAGGGTCAACCCTTCCTCCTCCAGGGCTTCCAGGCGGGTGCGGAGTTCCTCCTCGCTCACCCGGTGAGGGTAGACGCCGTGCAGGAGATCGAAGCCGAAGCGAACGCCGATGACCGAGGCGACCTGGAGGGTGTTCCGCTCGGGTGCCGGCAGGCGGTCCAGACGGCTGATGATCAACCCACTGATGGTTTCAGGAAGCTCCAGTTGGGCAAGGTCAGGCCTTACCCGCCACTTCCCATCCGCCTCCGGCATGAGGAGGCCGGAGTCCACGAGCACGCGGGTGATCTCTTCGATGAAGAAGGGATTGCCTTTGCACTTCTCCTCGACGATGGTCTCCAGGAGGGGCGGGAGGGTCTGAGCGTGCAGGAGTACGCGGGCCAGTTCCTTGCCCTTCTGAGGGGGAAGCTCCCGCAAGAGAATGGTGGTGCAGTGCTCTCCCCGCATCCAGGCCTCTGTCGGCAGATCAGGGCGGTAGATGAGGAGCAGGAGGATGGGGTCGGCGGTGATGTTGCGGGCCACGTAGGCCAGCAACTCCCGAGAGGCCCTGTCCATCCACTGCATGTCCTCGAGGATCAGCACCAGAGGACGGTGGGAGGCTTCGATCCGCAGGATCTCGAGGACCATGGCGAAGAGGCGGCGCTGCCGGAGCTGAGGGTCCAGAGAGCGGGTGAGCACGTTGTCTGGGACCTCCAGGCCCAACACCTGCCCCAGGATGGGGGCCCAGTCCACCAGGCGGGGAGCCACCTCATCCAGATGGGCGAGCAGCCGGGAGGCGGTGACCGACCGGGATTCATCGCCATACAGGTCCAGGCATGCCTTCAGCAGTTCCACCCAGGGGTGATAGGGGGAATGGGTCGCGTAGGAGAGGCTGGTACCCTGTAGCACCCGCATGCCTTGCTTCTGGCAGTAGTCCCGTAGCGCCTCGGCCAGGCGTGTCTTGCCGACGCCGGCCTCTCCCACGATGGACAGGACCTGTCCCTGCCCCCGCCGGGCCCGGTCGGCGACGGCCTGGGCCTGGTCCAGTTCCCGGGTCCGGCCAACGAGGGGTGTCTGCACCCGACGATGGACCCGCTCCTGCACGGCGATCACCTGGCTGATGGAAACGGGCATGCGCTTCCCCTTCACCCGCACCGGTTCCATCTCCCGGCAGACGACGAGATCGGCCACCCAGTGACGGGTCGCCCGGCTGACGATGATCTGACCGGACCGGGCGATGGCCATCAGGCGAGCTGCCAAGTTCACCTCGTCCCCCATCACCGTGTACTCACGGCGGATGGGACTGCCTACGTTGCCCGCGACGACGTAGCCGGTGTTGATGCCAATGCGCTGCCGGAGGGGGAAGGTGCCCTGGGGTGTCTCGATGGCCTGGAACGCCTCCATGGCGGCCTGCATCTCCAGGGCTGCCCGCACCGCCCGCTCGGGATCGTCCTCGTGGGCCTCGGGCGCACCAAAGAGGGCCATGATGCGGTGGCCAACGGCGTAGGTATCCAGTTTGTTCACCACCCCTCCGTAGCGGGCTAAGATGCCCTGCATCGTGGTGAAGTGGCGGTCAAGGGTTTCGATGATCAGAGCGCCGCCCTCCTCGCCCAAGGTCTCGATCATCTCATCTACTCCGTAGAAGTTGGCGAAGAGGATGGTGACCGGTCGGAACTCCCCCTCCAGCTCAGCCCCCTCCACCAACCTTTCCAGCAGACCCTCAGGCAGGTAGGGGGTCAGGCGATCCAGTTGGGCAACGGCCAGGGCCAAGCTCGTTGGCGGGGGAAAAGGGGAAGGGGGTGCTGTAGGCGATGGAGACGAGAGGATGCGCCGAACAGGGTGATAGCCCTCACGGGACGGGCCTACGACAATCCGATCTCCCACGGCGGCACGCGCTTCTTCGTTGATGATCACTTCTCCGGCCTCGGCTCGGTCCTCGGCGTGGGCCATCTCCCGCACGGCGTGGCCCATCACCGCGTACTCCCGTCGCTCTCGGGTGCCCACGCTGGCTGCGAAGAGGGGGCCCGTCCCCAGCCCTACCGTCATCCGCAGGGAGAAGGTCTGGCCGAAGACCTCCACCTGCCGGAAGCGGTGCATCCTCTCCTGCATCGTCAGCGCTGCCTGGATGGCTCGCAGGGCGTGCTCCTCCCCCAGGAAGAGGGCCATAATCGCGTCACCGCCGAACTTGAGCAGCAGGCCATCGTAGGCGAGGAGGGGGGTTAGCATCTCCGTGAAATAGTCATCCACGATGCCCGTGATCTTCTCCGCCCCCTCCCGCCGCCGATCTTGGCCCCGCTCCTGGTGGGAGAGGGCCTCGGTCATCGCAGTGAAGCCGCTGATGTCGGCGAAGAGGGCCGTCCCGTACAGAAAGGCACCTCGCACGTGCTCTGGGGGAGGAACAGCGATCTCCTGGGCCACCAGGTGACGGGGCAGATAGGTGACCACCACGTCCCGGAGGGCGGTCAGGTGGGTCAGGAGGTGACGCTCCATCTCCGGTGGGAGCCCCGTCAGATCCGCCGGAAGCTGACGGCGCAACGCGGAGGGGAGATAGGGGTGTAGGGATTCCGAGGGTAACGGGGGAGAGGGCATCGTTGAAGCGGCGTTGGGTTAACGGGAGAGGCGGCGCAGCGCCGGCTCGTACTCGGTGATGGTCGCACGCCAGCTTTCCGGGATGGGGCGGGTGGCCCCGACGCGGTAGTCGTAGCAGACCGAGACCGTCCGGGCCTGGGCAGCCAGGGCTCCGGCCGCCTCGATGCGGTAGGCCATGTGGAGGCTCTTGTTCCCCAACCGGCTGACCCGCAGCCAGACGACGACGGGATCGCCGTAGTAGATGGGGCGCTCGTAGGTGCAACAGGCCTCAACGATGATGAAGCCCAGGTCGTCCCAGCGACCCGAGGTCCACAGCCCCAACTGGCGGACGTACTCGACGCGGGCCTGTTCCATAAAGCTGAAGTAGGCGGCGTGGTTCACGTGGCCCTGAGCGTCAATGTCACGGTAGCGGACGGTGATGGGGATGGAGAAGCGGAAGAGATCGTCGCTCATAGGACCTCCTGTTGGCGATCTTCGGTTCCCTGGAGGGCGCGGGCGATGCTGGCCCGCAGTTCCTTGACGGTAAAGGGTTTCACCAGGTAGTCGGCGACCTCGGCGACCTGGGGCCATATCCCCTCGGTCAGCCCTTCCGTGCGCACCGTGATAACGATGACGGGGGTATCACGGAGGGCCGGATCCTGGCGCATCCGATTAAAGACCTCCCAGCCATCAATGTCCGGCAACATCAAGTCCAGCAGGACCAGGTCCGGCTGGAGTTCCTTGATGAGCTCCCAACCCTGCTCGCCGGTGAGAGCCCAGGCGAAACGGATGTCTTCCTTGCGCAGGATAAGCGCCAACAAGTCTATCAGCTCACGCTCATCCTCGATGTAAACGATGGTCTTCTGATCCTTCTCTGCGTCCACCTTATCACTCCTGAAACGATGATACGCCTGGCCATTCGTCATCCTGATCCTCGGCCCAGGCGTGCCGTCCGACCATCGGCACGAAGATGACCGGGACGAGCTGCTCCTGCACCCACTGCTTGCCCTTTCGGGTGAGCCGGATCAGCATCTGGTCGTAGCGATTGCCCACGGGGCCGACAAGGCGTCCCCCGTCGGCCAGTTGTTGGCGAAGGGGGAGGGGGATCGTGGGAGGGGCAGCGGTCATCAGGATGGCATCGAAGGGGGCTTCCTCCGGCCAGCCGGCGCTCCCATCGCCCACCCGGATGGACACATTTCGGTATCCCAGCTCGGCCAGGCGGCGGCGGGCTCTCTCGGCTAGAGAGGCATAACGCTCGATGCTGTAGACCCAGCGGGCCAGCAGACTCAAGATGGCGGTCTGGTACCCTGAACCGGTACCTATCTCCAGGACTTTCTCATCTCCCTTGAGCTGTAGGGCGGCTGTCATATAGGCCACGATGTAGGGCTGGGAGATGGTCTGGCCTTCACCGATGGGCAGGGGGCGATCCTCGTAGGCGAGGTGACGGCGATCTTCGGGGACGAAGAGGTGGCGAGGCACCCGTCGCATCGCCTCAATCACCCGTTCGTCCCGGATCCCCCGGGCGACGATCTGCTGCTGGACCATCCGCTCGCGGCGGGCCGCGTAGTCATGGGCACGCATCCCTCGATTGGGCCCCATCCTGTTCCGCCTTTCAGCCCCCTTGCGCTCCTATTCGCCTATTATAACACACCTGCAAAGGAAGGGGTAGCCCGTGGGGTCTGGTGATTACCCACACCTGAGCGAGCGAATGGGCCATAGCGGGCCGTCTATGAATTTTCCCGAATGCACGAATGGGGGGGCCTAACTCGTGTATTCGTGCCCTATTCGTGGACGGCTAATCTCTCACCCCCAAGATATGGGCAATCATCAGTGGGGGGTCTTGTCAGAGAACTGATGGACCCTGCCGGAACCGGTCACGAGGCCAGGCGCAGATAGGGGTCCCGCTGACCCAGCAACCCCCTCACCAGGTAGTAGAGGGCGTAGAGCTCTAGGGCGAAAGGCAGGTATCCCCCGTAGCCCAGCAGGGGCATCTCGAAGATGCGCAGGAAGTCCACAAAGGGGATGGTGTAAACCCACTTGGGAAAGGCCCAGTAGTTCCAGAACTCCCAGAAGAAGGCACAAAGCAGCACCCCGGCCCAGAGGGAGGCGACGGAACGCCAGTCGCCCCGGGCCGTCTCCTCCAGGAGCGTTCGGTGTCCCAGCCAGGCGTTGACCGGCTCCAGAATGAAGAAGAGGGAGAGCCAGATGAAGGGGAAGCCGTAGCGGGGCCAGGTCCAGAGCACCGCCAGCATCAGCCAGCCGGCCAGGAAGAAGCCCAGGAGCAGCCGGCGCGTCGGGCGCAGCCGGGGGCCGTGGCGGAAGCGCTGGATGAAGGAGCAGGTAGACGCCAGTTCGGCAGCTTCGAAGACGGCCGGCAGGACCGTGGAGAAGGCCAGGCTGGCCAACAAGGCATACTCTAGATCGCTGAAGAGCTCCCGGCCCACGTAGTGCCAGTTCCGGGTGCGCCAGTTCAACAGCTCGAAGAGCCACCAGATGGGGGCAGAGAGGACGAAGAGCCCCACGAAAGCCTGCCAACGGCGGGTGAGGAGGGAGTGCCCTCGCCGCCGCCAGACCAGGGCATCGAGGGTGAGGACCAGGCCGGTCCACAGAGGGAAAAAGGTGAAGTGGGTCCGGGGGCCTGGTAGGAACCACGTGAGGGGCCAGAAGAGGGTGATCAGGAAAAGCCCCAACCAGCCGTGGCGGGGCCAGGGACGGGGACGGACGAGGATACGAGTCATGCCGCGCCTCCTCTCTTCACTCGCTCTCCAATCGCTCAGTCGGGCACCGTGCTGAGGGGATCGGGCGTTGCTGGATCCAGCCCCAGCGTGACCGCCATCTGCTCGGTGCTTTGGTCTACCACAAACTCCGCCCAGAGGGGGAAGTGGTCCGAGATTCGGTACGACATCTGCCGCCTAGCTGATCATCTCCACCTCCTGTACACCCTATTGTATAACCTACCGGGGCAGGAGGCAAGGGGAATGTTGCAGAGTTGATGTTTTCCGTGTTTCGAGGTAAACTCTGGGGGAAGACCGAGCCGGTATGCCCCCGCCCCTCGGCCCCTTCACCAGAGCGTTTGGGGGAAGGGAGACGGTGAAAAGGCTTCAGGATCGCTTTGAGGGATTGCCTTCCCCCCATTGGTCCCAGTACACTGCCGGCAAGGGCCGGATTGTCCTGACTGGGACCAGCGTGCGCTTTCTTCTGGAGGGCGCTCGGGCCGGGGAACTCTCCGATGCTCAAATTGACGATTACCAGGGTCTTCCACGCCGGCGGTTCTACTGGCGTCCTCCCCTACGGATGCAGGTTCGGGCCAGGGCCTCCCATTCGGCGGGGAGGCTGCAGGGGACGGCAGGATTCGGCTTCTGGAACGCCCCCTTCGGTGTGGGAACCCGGTGGCCGGCGTTGCCCCAGGCGATCTGGTTCTTCTACGCCTCGCCACCCTCGGAGATGCGGCTGGCCTTGGGCCTGCCCGGCTGGGGGTGGAAAGCGGCCTGTCTGGATGCGGGGCGACCAGCAGCGCTCCTGTGGGCTCCTTTCGCCCTGCCCCTGGTCCTCTTGATGCGGCTCCAGCCCGTCTACCAACGGCTCTGGCCGACCATTCAGCAGGCTCTGGCCATCCACGAACGGCTGTTGGAGGTGGACTTGACCGCTTGGCACACCTACGAACTGGTGTGGCGGCCTGACGGTGCGACCTGGTCGGTGGACGGTGAGCAGATCCTCACCGCCCCGGCGGCCCCTCGGGGTCCCCTGGCCTTCGTCGCCTGGCTGGACAACCAGACCGCCGTCGTCACACCCCAAGGCCGATTGCGCCTTGGCCTGTTAGAGGTTCCCCACCGCCAGTGGTTGGAACTGGACTGGGTCGAGATCTGTTCCTGGTGAGCGTATGATCTGAGCGAGAAGATCGGTCAACGAAGGCTGAGCGAATAAGCGAATGGCCGCTCGCCACGGCCCAAACGAACCAAGAAAGTTGTCGGAGAACGTCGAGAGATGGCGCGTAGAGGCTATGTTGGGAAGAGGAGTAGGATATGGCTGGTCGCGTTATGGCGATTATGGCAGATCTGTTCTTTGCCATCCGCTTGGAGGATGTAGCTCAGACGACGGGCTGTGAGATCATCTGGCCCTCCATTGCTGACGATGTGGTAGCGGTGGCGGAGGAGGAAGGGGTCGCCCTCATCCTCGTGGATACCCACACTATCCTGCCGTGGGAGCGGTGGGTGCAGGAACTCAAGGGCGATCCGAGAACAGCCCCCATTCCGATCATCGCCTTCGGAGCGCCTGCGGATTCCAAGCTCCGCCAGCAGGCACTGGAGGTAGGGTGTGACGAAGTGCTGGCCCGCTCAGAGTTCGTCTCCCGTCTGCCCTCGTTGATTCAACGGTACGTGCTCCTCCAGGAGGGGTAATGTGGCTTTGGACTTCTCCGGCAAAGTGGCCCTCGTTACCGGCAGCGGGCGGGGGATTGGGCGAGCGATCGCCCTCCACTTGGCCCGCCACGGGGCCGATCTGGTGGTCAACTTTTTTCGCAACCGGACGCCCGCCGAGGAGACGGCAGCCCAGATCGAGGCCCTGGGCCGACGGGCCATCGTCGTCAAGGCCAACGTGGGCGATCCCCAGGCTCTCGAACATCTTCTGACCGAGACGGAGCGGGCCTTCGGCGGGCTGGACATCCTGGTCAACAACGCGGCTTCGGGCTACAACCGCCCCGTGATGGAACAGCGGGTGAAGGGGTGGGACTGGACGATGGGGATCAACGCCCGGGCCGCGCTCTTTCTCTCCCAGGGGGCCGTGCCCCTGATGCAGCGGCGGGGTGGCGGCCACATCGTCAACATCTCCAGCGTTGGCTCCTTCCGCGTGTTGCCCGACTACGTCGTCGTAGGAGCTTCCAAGGCCGCACTGGAGGCGGTCACCCGCTACCTGGCTGTGGAACTGGCTCCCTACAACATCGTCGTCAATGCCGTCGCCGGCGGGCTGGTGGAGACCGAGGCGCTGAAGCACTTCCGCCCCCTGCGGGAGAACCGTCGGCTGCTGGAGGAGGCGGCTCGGCGGACGCCGGCCGGCCGCAACCTCCAGCCCGAGGACATCGCTCAGGTCGTCGCCTTCCTCTGCACCCCGGCCGCCCAGATGATCCGGGGACAGGTGATCGTCGTGGACGGCGGGTACACGCTGACGGTGTGAGGGAAAGCTGAGATCCTCCCACAGGTTCCCCTCACGGCTAAAGCGCGTCACGGGCTGCCTCCGATAGGTCATTGCTGTCGCCGGGCACCGCACGACCTGCGGGAGGGTTTGGGGGGAGCTAGAG
>WFUY01000157.1 GCA_015484715.1 Thermoflexales bacterium
GCCTTCAGTTGGCCCCCCTGGCCCGGATGGCCCCCCTGCGCATCGCCGAACAGGTGGCCGCCCACCTGCCTCCCGCCGACTTCGTGGGCCGGGTAGAGGTGGCCCGGCCCGGCTACATCAACCTGACCCTGGACGAGGGCTGGCTGGCCCGCCAGGTGGAGACCATCCTGGCCGCCGGCGACCGCTGGGGAGCCGTGGACGTGGGGCGGGGGGAGCGCATCCAGGTCGAGTACGTCAGCGCCAACCCCACCGGCCCCCTCACCGTCGGCTCCGGGCGCAACGCCGTCCTGGGCGACGGGCTGGCCAGCGTCCTGGAGGCAGCCGGCTACCGGGTCCAGCGGGAGTACTACGTCAACGACGCCGGCTCCCAGATGCAGAAGTTCGCCGAAACCCTCTACGCCCGCTACGCCCAAGCCCTGGGCCACGACATCCCCATCCCGGAGGACGGCTATCGGGGGAGCTACATGGTCGAGCTGGGCAGGGCCATCGCCCAGGAGGAGGGCGAACGCTACCTCCAGATGGACCGCGACCGGGCCGTCGAGGCCCTGCGGGACGAGGGGCTGCGCCGGATGCTGGAGACCATCCGGGAGGACCTGGCCCTGCTGGGCATCCACTTCGACCGCTGGTTCTCCGAACGGAGCCTCTACGAGGACGGCACCTTCGAGACGGTGATGCAGCTCCTGCGGGAGCGGGGCTACCTGGAGGAGCGGGAAGGGGCCATCTGGTTCAAGGCCACGCTGCTGGGGAGCGACAAAGATGAGGTCGTCGTCCGCTCCAACGGCGAGCCCGGCTACTTCGCCTCGGACATCGCCTACCACTACGACAAGTTCGTGCGCCGGGGCTTCGACCGGGTCATTGACGTCTGGGGGGCGGACCACCAGGGCCATGTGCCCCGGATGAAGGCGATGATGAAGGCCCTGGGCCTGGACCCCGACCGGCTGATCATCGTCATCTACCAACTCGTCACCCTCACCCGCGAGGGCGTGGAAGTTCGTCTCTCCAAGCGGACGGGGGAGATCGTGACCCTGCGGGAGCTGGTGGAGGAGGTTGGGCCGGATGCCGTGCGCTTCTTCCTCCTCTCCCGCGAAGCCAACAGCCAGATGGAGTTCGACCTGAGCCTGGCCAAACAGGAGTCGGAGAAGAACCCCGTCTACTACGTCCAGTACGCCCACGCCCGCATCGCCAGCATCCTGCGCAAGGCGGCTGCCGACGGGTGGGAGGCCACCTCGGATCGGGGGGACGTGACCCTCCTGACCCACCCCGGCGAGCTGGCGCTGATCCGCAAGATGCTGGAACTGCCCGAAGTGGTCGCCCTCTCCGCCCGTCAGATGAGCCCCCACTTCCTGCCCCACTACGCCCAGGACCTGGCCGCCGCCTTTCACGCCTTCTACCGGGACTGCCGCGTCCTCGACCCGGCCAACGAAGCCCTCAGCTACGCCCGGCTGAAGCTGGTGCGGACGGCCAAGCAGGTGCTGGCCCGCACGCTGGGGCTGATGGGGATGAGCGCTCCCGAGACGATGTAGGGGGGGACGAACCGATGGGCCTCAAGCCGGACCACTGGATCCGCCGGATGGCGTTGGAACACGGGATGATCGAGCCCTTCGTGGACCATCTGGTGCGCGATGGGGTGATCTCCTACGGCCTCAGCAGCTACGGCTACGACATCCGCGTGGCCGACGAATTCCGCATCTTCACCCCCGGCCTGGGCGACCTGGCGGTGGTGGACCCCAAACGGCTGGACGACCGGACGATGGTGGACTTCCGAGGGGAGGTCTGCATCATCCCGCCCAACTCCTTTGCCCTGGCCCGCACGGTGGAGTACTTCCGCATTCCCCGCAACGTACTCTGCCTCTGCGTGGGCAAGAGCACCTACGCCCGCTGCGGCATCATCGTCAACGTGACCCCCTTCGAGCCGGAGTGGGAGGGGTACGTGACCCTGGAGATCTCCAACACCACACCGCTGCCGGCCAAAATCTACGCCAACGAAGGGATCGCCCAGGTCCTCTTCTTCGAGGCCGATGAGGTCTGCGAGGTCTCCTACGCCGACCGGCGAGGGAAGTACCAAGGCCAGCGTGGCATCGCCCTCCCCC
>WFUY01000158.1 GCA_015484715.1 Thermoflexales bacterium
GCAGGGTCGGGGTCCCCTGCTGAACCGGTGCGCCGGGCGTCGGCGCGGGGGGCTGGGCCTGGCCTTCCCCTGCGGCTTCTCCCCCTCCCAGGCTGGAGAGGCCGAAGACGAGGAGAGCCAGCAGCGCCAGGCCAAAGAGCCGATACAGGTAGCCAATGATCTCCACCCGCGCCATGTCCCGCTCGACACCGAAGAAGGCCTTCCGAGACGTCCGCCAGGATTGGTAGGCTTGCCAGCCGAAGTAGAGTCCACCTACCAGGCAGGCGGCGTAGACGTAGAGGGCAAAGCGCGAGACAAAATCTGAGATCGCCGACATGTTATTGCTCCGCCTCCGCTCTTCCATCTGCTTGCTTGGCCTGCTGCCAAAGCGCTTCCAGTTCGTCCAGGTCCATCGCTTTCATATCTAGACCCAGCTCTCGGACCCGCGCCTCCATCCAGCGGAAGCGCCGGGCAAACCGGGCGTTCGCCTCCCGCAGCGCAGCCTCCGGGTCCACGTCCAGCCAGCGGGCCCAGTTGACGACGGCGAAGAGGAGGTCGCCCAGCTCCCTGGCCCGGCTCTCCGGGTCGGAGGCGGTTGCCACCTCCTCGATTTCCTCGCGAATCTTGTCCACCACGCCGTCCACCTGCGTCCAGTCGAAGCCCACCCGTGCCGCCCGCCGCCCGTAGGTGTAGGCCATCGTGAGGGCGGGCAGGGCCTTGGGCACGCCGTCCAGCACCGATGCGGGCCGCCCTTCGTTGGCCTTCTCCGCCTGCTTCAGCGCCTCCCAGTTCCGCAACACCTCTTCGACGCCGGAGACGGCTCGCTCTCCCCAGACGTGGGGATGTCGCCGCTTGATCTTGGCGTCCACCCCGGCGATGACCTCGGCCATGGTGAACTCCCCGGCTTCGACGGCGATCTGGCTGTGCATCACTACCTGGAGCAGCAGGTCGCCCAGCTCCTCGCGCAGGGCGGCCACGTCGTCCCGATCCAGGGCGTCCACCACCTCGTAGACCTCCTCCAGCAGCCCGCTGCGCAGGCTCTGGTGGGTCTGCTCCCGATCCCAGGGGCAGCCGTCGGGAGCCCGCAGGTGGGCCACGGTATCCTGGAACCCCTCGAAGCTGCTGGTCGCCGGCAGCGGGGGCACGTAGAGGGTTGTCAGGTGGTCTATCTCCTCCCGCCGGTCCAGTTCGTAGAGGGGGCAGGAGATCAGGCGCTCCTGGGGGGTGCCGGCGGCCAGCACCAACGTCACCGGATGATCGGCCGGGTACTGGTTCATCAGGGTGAGCTTGACGTCGGCGGCCAGGTGGCGGTCGTAGAGCTGGGCCACCAGCGCCGGAACGTCCGGGTTCAGCGGTGGATGGTAGCGGGCTGCCAGTTCGACGGCGTCGCAAAGCTGCAGCCCCTCCAGGGGGTCCAGCCGCAGGGCCGTCAGGACGGGCTCCAGGAAGCTGAGGCCGGCCACGATGCGCACGGAGAGGTGGGCTTCGGCAGCGCCGGTCAGGATGCGGCTGACGGAGGCCTCGCCCACCAGCGGGTGGCCCGGCACGGCGTAGATGATCCCCTCGGGACGCCGTCCCAGGGCCAGCACTTCGGCGGCGATGGTGGTGTAGAGTTCGCCGAAGTCCTCGGCCTCCTCGTAGAGGTGATCGAAGCTGTGCAAGACCAGGTGGTCGGGGAGGTGAGGTACCGTGGGATGGCGGCGCGTGCGCAGGTAGACTTCCTGGGCGGCCTCCAACACCTCCCACGCTTCGCGAGTCAACTGTGTCGGGTCCCCTGGTCCGAGACCGACGATGGTGATGCTCATCGTCTGTCCAGCCCCCTCCCTCGGCGTGTTGGCGAGCGTTCCGCGTACCGTTCACCCTCCCGCAGGTTAGGCGCGTTTCCGACGCGAAACCGTGCTTCAAATAGCCCATGGACTGAAGGTGCCCTCGACCGGTGACCTGCGAGAGGGTAGGCTGAATAGATACCGTTCCGCCTTGACTTTGCCTGGAGGTGCCCGGCGCCGTTCGCGGTCTGGAGTGCCGGGCCCTCGAAGTGGTCGTCGCCCTGACCGTCAGAATTGTACTCCAGGATGCCAGAACACGCAAGGTGCAGGTGGACGTGGGGCTGGAAGAGCAAGGCGTATCCTTTCCCCTGGTCGGGTGTTGTATAGACCATCAGAAGGGCCTGTTGCGTGCCCTCCGATGTTGCCGTATAATTCCCGGCAATGGGGACGCGCGTCCCCTTGTCCGAAGAGAGAAGCTTTCGTAGCTGTTCACCCTCCCGCAGGTTAGGCGCGTTTCCGACGCGAAACCGTGTCGGGGCTGAGAGCGCCCTCGACCGGTGACCTGCGGGAGGGTGGGCTGAATAGATACAAGCTTTCTACGTGGGAGGAGATCTGACTGTGGGCAGGATACGCGTTGTGGTCACCGGATTGGGAACCATCAATCCGCTGGGACACGATGTGGCGACCACCTGGGAGGCCCTGGTGGCCGGCCGCTCGGGGGTAGACTACATCACCCTCTTCGACCCCAGCCCCTACCAGACCCGCTTCGCGGGGGAGGTGAAGGGGTTCGACGCTCAAGCACTTCTGGGGCGCAAGGAGGCCCGACGGCTGGACCGCTTCGCCCAGTTTGCGATGGTGGCGGCCCGCCAGGCCGTCGCCGATGCCGGCCTGATCGAGGACGGCGTCCCGCCGGAGCGGATCGGCGTTGTCTTCGGCTCCGGGGTGGGGGGGATCGGCACGATTATGGACCAACACCAGGTGCTGTTGAAGCGGGGACCCCGTCGCATCAGCCCCTTCTTCATCCCGATGATGCTGGCGGACACCGCGCCGGCCCAGATTGCCATCACCTACGGCTTCCGAGGTCCCAATATGGTGGTCGCCACTGCCTGTGCCAGCGGGACCAATGCGGTGGGCGAGGCGATGGAGTTGATCCGCCGGGGGGTGGCCGACGTGGTGGTTGCCGGCGGGGCCGAGGCGGCCATCGTCCCCATCGCCCTGGCCGGCTTCAACGTGATGGGAGCCCTCTCGACCCACAATGAGGACCCCGCCGGGGCTTGTCGCCCCTTCGACGCCGAGCGGGATGGCTTCGTGATGGGCGAGGGCGCGGCGGTGCTGGTGCTGGAGCGGCTGGAGCACGCCCAGGCCCGAGGGGCGACCATCTATGCCGAGGTGCTGGGCTACGGCGCCTCGGCCGACGCCTACCATCTGGCTGCTCCAGAGGAGACGGGGGGCGGCGCAGCGCTGGCGATGCAGGCGGCGCTGGAGAGCGCCGGCATCCCACCTACCGCTGTGGACTATGTCAACGCCCACGGCACCGGGACGGTGCTCAACGACAAGAGCGAGACGCGGGCTATCAAG
>WFUY01000159.1 GCA_015484715.1 Thermoflexales bacterium
CCAACCGGCTCTACCGCAACGACGGCGGCGTGCTGACGTCCGAAGCCGTCTGGTCCTCGGCCGAGGAGGACAACACCACCAGCCTCTCATGGGGGGACTACGACGGCGATGGAGACCTGGACCTGGCGGTGGGCAACGGGACGGCGACGGGGCAGCCCAACCGGCTCTACCGCAATGACGACGGTGTCCTGACCACCAGCGCGGTCTGGTCCTCGGACGAGTCGGATCGGACCTCGGACCTGGCCTGGGGGGATTATGACGGCGACGGGGACCTGGATCTGGTTGCGGGCAACCATCGCCGGCCCAACCGGCTCTACCGCAACGACGGAGGGGTGCTGGCGACCGAGGCTGTCTGGTCCTCGGCCGAGGCCGATAGCACCCCCGGCCTGGCTTGGGGGGATTACGATGGCGATGGGGACCTGGACCTGGCGGTGAGCAGTGTCGGCCGGAATCTGCTCTACCGGAACCCCCGACGGACCCCTGCTCCGTCGGTGAACGATCCCCCTTACGTGGTCATCCCCCGTCCTGGGCCCACTCACAACGCGCCCCTCGCTCCAACTCCCCACATCATCACCCAAACCCAGGTCCCGATTCTGTACACCCTCTTCGATCCCGAGGGGGATCCTGTCGCCCGCATCTTCCCGGAGTTCTCGCCCAACGGTGGGGGGGCGTGGTTCCCGGCCACGCCTGGTCCCGGCGGCGATGGGACGACGGCGCTTTCTGCCTCGCCCGAGGGAACGTCTCATCTCTTTGTCTGGAACGCCGGCGCGGACCTGATCAAGAGCGACAACGTGGTCTTCCGCATCCGGGCTCAGCCTGGTTACCGCCTTGGTCCTATCCTATGGCCTGCCCAGGACGGCAAGAGTCCTCCCTTCCGGGTGGCGGCTCCCTGGTTCATTCGGGTGGTGGATGAGGGGGGCAATCCCGTCGCCGGGGCCACGGTCTATGCCGATGGCGAGGCCGTTGGGACCACCGACCGGGCCGGGTTGCTCAACGCCGGTCCGCTGGATATGGGGACCACGCTGGTCGCCCTGGCCCTCCAGGCGGAGCAACCCACGGCCCGGGCCGGCCACGGGGGCTGGGCCTACCGCGTCTATCGGACCAGCCTGATCTGGGATACCGACGGCAGCGCTCGTCCCTTCGTCGTCAGCGGTTCCGGCGAGCAGCGACTGGTCCTTCGGGAGAGCCACCCTCTCATCCTCTTCAATTTGCTCGTCTCCATCGAATGGGATGCTACCCAAGCCTACCTGGACGAGATCGCCCGGGCGGTCCGCTACGCCTCCGACTACCTCTACGACCTCACCGATGGGCAGATGGCTTTGGGACAGGTAGCGCTCTACGACGATGGGGCTTACTGGGCGGAGGCCGATGTGCAGGTGGCGACCAAGAACGTCGTCCGGCCCCACGCTTACGTGGGGGGCATCACCTCCGATGATAGGTCCCACGTCATTCGGATAGGCCGGGGGTGGGATGGTCACAGCAGCAACCAGGGAGCGTGGGACCGGCCCGAAGGCTACCGTACCCTGGCCCATGAGTTTGGCCACTACGCCCTCTACCTGTACGATGAGTACTTTGCTTACTTGTTCGACCAGGACGGGAATCTGATCGGTGAGGTGCCGGCCTCTTGCACCGGACCGGAGAACCGCAATCCCGCTACCGATGCGACCAACGCCAGTGCGATGGATTACCACTACACCAGCAGCGAACTGGCGATGCGGGGCGTTCCCGGCCTCTGGTCTGACCGGTGCGAGAATACGGCTCAATGGCAGCTTCGCGGCGAGTCGGATTGGGAGACGCTGGGCCGGATGTACGGGGACGTCCAAGACCCACCGCGCTGGCGGCTCGCAACCCCGGCCGATCGGGGAGGTGTCGTGGCCGGGCCCGAGGGGATGCCAGCCAGCCTGCCGGCGTGGCCCCTGGTCCAGGTCTATCAAGAAGGTCCCTCGCCCCCTCCTCGTCAGTTGACCGTCTACGGTCCCCAAGGGCCTTACTGGGGGGCCATCGTCGCCCTCTACAAACAGGATGGGCGGGTTATCGGCCAGGGGTTCACCGACGGCAATGGCCGGCTGGCGGTCTACGGGGCCATTGCAGGAGACACGTTGCGGGCTGCCTCTTTCCACGGGGGTCTGGCGGGGAGCGGCACCGTGGGAACGGCGATGACCCTCAACCTGACGA
>WFUY01000160.1 GCA_015484715.1 Thermoflexales bacterium
CCTCGGAGAGGGGCAGCGCCGTGTGATCCCCGTAGACCGCCGCCGAGGAGGGGAAGACGAAGCGCTTCACCCCGTGCCGTCGCGCCGCCTCCAGCAGGCAGAGCGTCCCTTCCACGTTAACCCGGTGGACGAGAAGGGGGTCCTCCACCGAGGCCTGCACGGAGGCGATGGCCGCCAGGTGGAAGATGAGGTCCACGCCGGCCACCGCCCGTGCCACGACCGAGGAGTCGGTCACCTCCCCCTCGATCACCTCAACCCGGTGGGCGACGCCGGCCAGGTTCTCCCGCCGTCCGGTGGAGAAGTTGTCCAGCACCCGGACCCGGACCCCCTGCGCTACCAGCGCCTCGACCAGGTGAGAGCCGATGAAGCCGGCGCCGCCAGTGACCAACGCCTGCATTACCCATCCCCCCGGCGTGCCAGTTCAACGCCCTCGCGCAGGGCCTGTCGCAGCAAGGGATGCCCCTCGTCCAGCAGCCGGTCCATCTCCTGCCGGGTGTAGGGGAAGAGGTCCACGCCGATGGACAGCCCTCCCAGCCGGTAGCGCACCGTGCGTTCCAGAAAGGGCAGGGCCGACTCCCGCAGGACCAGGAGCAGGTCGGCGTCACTGCCGGGCACCGCATCCCCCCGGGCCATAGAGCCGAAGAGGATCACCCGCTCGACCTCGTCGAACCGCTCCACGAGGCTCCTGGCGAAACGGGTGAGCTCATCCAACACCGCCGACCGGTCCAGCCAGAAGGTCCTCACAGAACCTGATTTATGCCGGCTGGCCACTTCGCTCTTCCTCTCCCTCTGCCCCGTACAGGAGCCGCTCGATGCGGGCGACCACCATATCCAGGGCCACCTCGTTGAAGCCCCCCTCGGGGATAATGACGTCGGCGTACCGCTTGCTGGGCTCGACGAACTCCAGGTGCATCGGGCGCACCGTGCGCAGGTACTGCTCGATCACCGACTCCACCGTCCGCCCCCGCTCCGCCACGTCCCGGCGCAGGCGCCGGATGAAGCGGATGTCGGCGTCGGTGTCCACGTAGATCTTGACGTCGAAGAGCTCCCGCAGGGCCGGCTCGGCGAAGACCAGGATCCCCTCCACCAGGATCACCCGCTGAGGCTCCACCCGCCGTGTTTCCTTCTTTCGGGTGTGCGTGGTGAAATCGTAAACGGGGATCTCCACCGGCCGGCCCGCCCGCAGCGCCTTGAGGTGCTCGATCAGCAACTCCGTCTCCAGCGCGTCGGGATGGTCGAAGTTGACCCGGCTCCGCTCCTCAGGCGGCAGGTGGGAGAGGTCCCGGTAGTAGGCGTCGTGGGGGATGTAGGCGATGTGCTTCGCCCCCACCCGACGCAGGATCGCCTGGGCCACCGTCGTCTTGCCCGAACCGGTCCCACCGGCCACGCCGATGATGATCACGCGATTCTGCTCCATCTCCTCTGCTGTCCTTCGGGCGTTTATTCCTCGGATGCGTCGGACCGGCTGCGCAGGAACTCCACCACGGCCCGGTTGGCGGCCACCGCCCCCAGCCCCACGACCAGGAACAGGAGGGGCAGCGCCAGGTAGAGGGTCACCAGGGCCAACAGGGCCAGCAGAATCACCAGCCCCAAGGTGAGCCCCAGGTGCGCTCCCAAGAAGAGGGCCGCGTTGCGCAGCGCCAAGCGCAGGTTCGCCCTCTCCTGCACCACCAGCATCGGAAAGACGTAGACCTGGATCAGCGTCCAAAGCACCAACAGAGCCAGGATGAAACCCTGGAGCCCGGCCGCCCAGACGGCGTCAATGGCTCCGTAGAAGTTCAGGTTGACCATCCCCAGCCCGTAGGCCGCCCCGTTGAGCAGCGCCAGCAGATAGGCCGGCCCGGCCAGCCGCCGAGCGCCGGTGAAGAAAGCCCGCCAGGAGATCACCCGATCATCGGCCACGAAGTAGGCCACGTGGAAGAGGCCGGCCGCCGCCAGCGGCGCGGTGATCACCGGCAGGGAGAGGAGCAGCCAGAGCAGGCTGACCCAGCCCATCAAAAAGGCTTCTTCGTAAAAGAGGCGCACCGAGGTCCAGAAAAGGCGCAGCGCCTGCATCGCCCCCCTTTCCCACCCCGACGCACTGACGCCGGGAACGCGGTTGCTTGACGGAGGGTGGCTACACCGGACCATCCGGCGTAGCCGGCTCTCCTCACCCTCAGGGATTGTAGCATAGAACCGCCTCCCTTTCAACCGCTCAGGTGCCCTTGCGTCTTTCCCATCCGTTCAATCCGTTCTCAAATCCGTTGACCGCTATCCGCTCCGAGTGTTCACCCTCCCGCAGGTTAGGCGCGTTTCCAACGCGAAACCGTGCTTCAAAGAGCCCATCGGGGCTGAAAGCGCCCTCGACCGGTGACCTGCGGGAGGGTAGGCTGAATAGATACCGCTCCGAAACGGATTGGGGGGAGCGGGTTGAACGGAGAGGGCTGCTCCCGCCGGGACCCTTCACAGAAACTTTACACTCTGGTAACACAAGGGCAACAGAGCCGTGGGTAAAATGGGATCGGGGGGAGGGTGGAGAAGAACGCTATGGAACAACCGTGGAGACGACGCCGGCTCGACATCGGGATCGCCCTGGCCCTTTTCATCGCGGCCTTGGCGGTCTACAACGCTACCTTGACCCCCAGCCTCTCCTACGAGAGCCCCGACGGCAACGAACTGATCACCGTCGCTTACACGCTGGGACTCGCCCACTCTACCGGCTACCCCCTCTACACCTGGCTGGGCAAACTCTTCACCCTCCTGCCCATAGGCGATGTAGCCCACCGCGTCAACCTGATGTCGGCGGTCCTGGGGGCCGGCAGCGTGGCGGTGCTCTACCTGCTCCTGCGCCACCTCACCCGGCCTGACCGACCGGGGGGAGCCTGGGCGACGCGGGCCTCCCTCCTGGCCTCCGCCCTCACCGCCCTTCTCTTCGCCTTCTCCCGCACCTTCTGGTCCCAGACGACCATCGCCGAGGTCTACGCCCCCAACGCCCTGATGGTGACGTTGACGCTGGGCCTGCTGCTGCGCTGGGGCAGGAAGCTGGAACAGGGGGAGCACTCCTTCCTCGCCCCCTTCTGCTTCGCCCTGGTCTTCGGACTGAGCCTGGGCACCCATATGTCCAACCTGGGCTTCGCACCGGCCTTCGCTCTCTTCGTCCTCCTCGTCGGCGGCCGGCGGCTGCTGAGCGGTCGTTGGTTGCTGGGAGCCGGGTTGGGCTTCCTCCTGGGAGCCGCCCAGTTTCTCTGGCTCCCCTACAAGGCGAGCACCCTCACCGACCGGATGATGCTACGCAGCGCTCCCAACACCCTGGAAGGCTTCTACCGCTACACCCTGGGCGCGTTCCCCCAGTTCAAGTTCGCCTTCCCCCTGGCCGCCATCCCCGACCGGATCGTCATCTACCTGGACTTGCTGGCCCAGCAGTACGGCCTCTGGGGCATCGGGCTGGGCATCCTGGGGATGTGGGTGCTCCTCTTCCGCCGGCCCCGCCGCTTCTTCCTCCTCGTCGGGATGTACCTGGTCCACGTCTGGTTCTTCATCCAGTACCGGGTCTTCGACCTGGACGTCTTCTTCATCCCGGCCCATCTCCTCTACGCCCTCTTCATCGGCGTGGGGACGGCTTGGGGGCTCCTCCGGCTGGGACGATGGGCGGCACAGGGAGGCTGGCGCTGGGCCTTGATGGGGGTCCTGACCGCCGGGATGGGCCTGGCCGTCGTCCACCAGGTGCGGGCCAACTGGACGGCCAACGACCACTCGGAGGACACCGCCATCAACGACTTCTACGCCCACGTCTGGGAGGTGCTGCCGGAGGGGAGCGTGCTGCTGGGGCGAAGCGGCGTCTTCGGCTACGATATGTTCTACTGGCGGCTCGTCTACAACGTCCGTCCCGACGTGGTGCTCCCCCACCTGCCCACGCCTGAGCCCCGCCCCCAGGCGCTGGCCGGCCGTCCCATCTACACGACGATGCGCCTGGACATGCCCCAGGCCAGGCGGGGACCGTGGGCGCTGCCCCGAGACCTGGTTTCTCCCGATGCCTGGTACATCCCCATCCTCGTGGGAGGCGGCGGAGCGGGATCGAGGGAGAGGCCCGGCCAGGGTCTGGTCCTCTACCAGGTGAGCCGCACGCCACCGGACCTGGTCGTCACGGATGCGAAGCCCTCTACGCGGGTAGACGCTTCCCTGGGTGGGCTGACGCTGGTGGGATACGACCTGGCCGAGTCAACAGTCGAGCCGGGCGGCCTCCTCCAGCTCACCCTCTACTGGCGCGTGGAAGAGCCAGGGCGCTACCTCATCGTGACCGCGCTGGGAGACCGGACACTGGAGACCCACGAATTGGGGTTCGGCAACCTGCAACGCTACGTCCAGGAGCGCCGTCCACCTCGAGAGGGCGTGGTGGTGGAATCCTACGCCATCGTCATCCCCTCGACGCTGGAGAGAGGGACCGTCCCGCTCCAGGTGGGGTTGGCCTCGCCGTGGGAGGCGGTGTCCCAGACAGGGATGGTGCTGGAAGAAATCGCTGTGAGATGAGAGGAAGGGAGAGCATGAACCAGAACCATCGCGTGCTGATCTGGGTGGGAGCTGGAG
>WFUY01000161.1 GCA_015484715.1 Thermoflexales bacterium
CACCGCCTCGGCAGGCTCACGAGGCGTCGAGAGCAGCTTAAAGGTCTCCACTGGCTTGCCGTCCCGGCGCAGGATGACGAAGTCGGTGAAAGTGCCGCCGATGTCAATGCCGATACGCATCAGATGGCCTCCGCAACGGGCAGGTCGGTGACGAACATATGGCCCGGCGCGTGGGTGACGACCACGGGCAGCCGGGCCTCCATCAGGGCCAAGTGGGTGGTCACTCCACAGGCCCAGAAGACGGGGACCTCGCCTGGGTGGATGGGGACGGGATCGCCGAAGTCAGGCTGGGAGAGATCGGCGATGCCCAGGCCGGCCGGGTCGCCGATGTGAACGGGAGCTCCGTGTGCTTGGGGGTAGCGGGCGGTAAGGCTCACAGCAACTGCCACCTGGTTGCCAGGGATAGGGCGCATGCTCACCACCAGTGGTCCTCGGAAGGGACCAGCCGGACGGGTGGCGCGGTTGGTGATGTACATCGGCACGTTGCAGCCGCACTCCACATGGCGCACGGGGATGCCGGCTCGGCGCAGGGCCTCCTCAAAGGTGAAGGAGCAGCCCAGCAACACCCCCACCCAATCCGCTCCCCAGAGGTGCATGACGTCGGTGACCTCCTCGACGAAGCGACCCTCCTGGTAGACCCGGTAACGGGGCACATCGGTGCGCAGGTCGGCATCGGCTGCGACGGTGGGATTGGGATGGGGGTTGCCCGGCGCGGTGATGTCCACCACAGGACAGGGCTTGGGATTGCGCAGGCAGAAGCGAAGGAAGTCAAAAGCGAAGGCTTGAGGGAGAAGCACCACGTTGGTCTGGATGTAGCCGGGGGCGAGGCCGGCTGTGGGACGGTCCCAGGTTCCACGCCGGGCGGCCTGCCGCACCGCTTCACCTGTCTGCAGGCTGGGGGTGGTCATCGCTCGGTTCAACTCGACAGCGTCAACGCTCCAGGCAATCCGGCAAGGGCTATCGGCTGCCTGGAGCGGCCTGGTACTGCAGAGGGCGGTCTGCAAAGATCACGGGTGCTTGGCCTCCTCCGAGGTCGAATCCGGCAGCAGGTGCTCGTAGAGGCCGCGCAGTTCCTCCGGCGAGGTCACGACCTTCAGCCCCTCGTGCACCGTCCGCAGGATGGCCGGGTCCTCAATGCGGGCGATCTCCGGCATCAGCTTCAACCCCTCGGCACCGAACTTGAGCTCCAGCCCCAGCTCGATGCCGGCCAGCAGCCCCTCCCGCAGCCCCTGCTGGAGCCCCTGCTGGAGCCCCTGCTGGACTCCCTTCTGGAACCCTTCCTGAATCCCTTCCTCGATCCAATCTTCGATGAACGACGCCTCGCGCATCATCGCCACCTCCTCGCGAAAGAATCGCCACAGAAACCCCTTGTCAAAGTAGCGGGCCGCAATCGCCACCGCCAGCGCCAGCAGATCGCCCCGCTTCCGAGGGTCCGGCTCCTCCAGGATCAGCGCCCGCTCCACCTCCAGCACCCCCTCATCCGGCTCCCCCACCAGCATCGTCAGCAGCGGCGCCAACTCCCGATACCGCCCCCGCCGTATCTCCTCCACGTGGTCCCACAGCCGCAGCACCGGATAGCGAAACCGGTTGACCACCTGCCCCCCCAGCCACACCTCGTAGGCCTCAGGCAGCGGCCCCTGACGCGGCCGCAGGTAGAGCACCAGCGAGAGGACCGGTAGGCCGAACTGCTCACCCAGCAGGGCGTGGTAGAGGTGCATCCGCCGGGGCAACTCGGCCTCGTGCTTCAACTGGAACTCGATGTGCAGCAGGTACTCCTCCCCCTCGTGCTCAACCCGGTGGGCGAAGTCCACCCTCCGCGCAGGGAGAGCGAGTTCCACGTTCTCCACCGTGCCCACCAGCCGGACCGGCAGATCGGGAAAGGCCAGGTCCAGCAAGGTGTCAGCATAGTGACGGGCAATGATCTTGAGCGCCCGGTCGAATACGCTGATCTGACGCTCGGTGGCCATCCTTACTCGCTCCGCACCCCTGGCTGGATGTAGCGGACGCGGGTGAAGGGCTTGACCTGGGCAGCGACGTTGTCCCGGAGCAGGTTGCCCGAGATGTGCATCAGCGTGTCGTCGTAGTCACTGTCCACCCCCATACTGGCCAGGCAGGGGTAGTGGTGGTGCAGCATCCCGGCCTTCTGTTCCGCCTCATCCACATCCACGCCGATCAATCCCTGGGCTGCGTAGCGAGCGCACCCACAGACGGCATCCCGTTGCACCTCGACGGCAGTGATCCGCCGGGTCTCCGGGTCCACCGTGATACGCAGGTCTGGCCGGCCGAAGTGGCGGGCGAAGGCGGCGATGAGCGGATCGTCGTACTCGATCCGCTGCCGACGAGCGATCTGGTAGTCGCGTTCGGTCAGCGAGCAGAGAGGCTTGGGGGTCACGCAGGCCACCCCCATCTCTTGAAGCCAGCGACGCAGTTGGCGAGCCAGCCCCCGGGGGAGCCAGGCTTCGCTGTCCACCGGGGCGATGACGGCCCGGGCACCGGTGACCCGGGCCACCTCGGGGAGCAGCTCCGCGATGCCCGGCTTCTCCCCAAAGGAGAGGACGAGATCGGTCGGCGGCAGCGTCTCCGGGACGAACTCCTCCGGGTAGTCCACGATGGGGGGCAGGATGGCCGGGGCCTGCCAGACCTCCACGGTCCAGTCGGAGGGCCCGTGGGTGCGGATGTTCTCGACGTGACGCCGACCGTACTCCCCCGAGATGATGGCCAGAAGGCGCATAGAGATTCTCCCCTGTGTGGTCTGTTGCGGATTGCGTAGCGTGTGGGCAGGCTACTTGAGATAGCCGGGCCGGATGTCCACGCGGCGCAGGGTGTTGGCGTTGGTGACGACGGTGATGGAGGACGTAGCCATCGCAACCTCTGCCAGCACCGGGTGCATCCAGCCGATGACCGCCAGCGGGATCATCACCACGTTGTAGAAGAAAGCCCAGAAGAGGTTCTGCTTGATCTTGCGGAAGGTGGCCCGGCTCAGGTTGATGGCCTCGACGACGCCGGTCAGCTCCCCCCGCACCAGGGTCACATCGCTGGCCTCGATGGCGATGTCGGTGCCGGTGCCGATGGCGATGCCCACGTTGGCCTGGGTCAGAGCAGGGGCGTCGTTGATGCCGTCACCCACGAAGGCGACCAGGCCGAACCGCTCCTGGAGCTTCTGCACCTCGGTGACCTTGCCATCGGGCAGGACCTCGGCCAGCACGTGGTCAATGCCCACCCGGCGGGCGATGGCCTGGGCGGTGCGCCGGTTGTCGCCGGTGATCATCGCCGTCTCCAGCCCCATCTGTCGCAGTTCCTGGATGGCGGCCACTGAATCCTCCTTCAGCGTGTCGGCCACGGCGATGACGCCGGCCAGTTGGCCATCCAGGGCCACCAGCATAGCCGTCTTGGCTTCTTCTTCCAGTTGGCGCAGCGTCTCCTCCAGCGGCGTCGGATCTAGGCCGTGCTCTTCCATCAAGCGGCGGGAGCCAACCAGCACCCGGTTCCCGTTGACCGAGGCCACGATCCCCTTGCCCCGGATAGCCTGGAACTCTCGGGGCTCGGCCAGGGCCAGCCCCTCGGCCTGGGCCCGCTCGACGATGGCTCGGCCCAGCGGGTGCTCGCTGCCCCGCTCCGCCGCCGCCGCCGTCTCCAGCAAGAGGGCTTGGTCGAAGCCGTTGATCGCCACCACATCCGTCACCTCGGGCTTCCCCTTGGTGATGGTCCCGGTCTTGTCGAAGATGATGACGCGGACATCCTTCAGGGTCTGGATCGCCTCACCGCTGCGGATGAGGATGCCGTGTTCGGCGCCCATCCCACTGCCCACCATCAGCGCTGTGGGAGTGGCCAACCCCAGGGCGCAAGGGCAGGCGATGACCAGCACGGCAACCATCGAGACGATGGCCAGGGTGACGACCCCCAGGTCTGGGTTCACCCAGGGTAGGAAGGTACCTGCCCGGACCAGGGGCTGCATCGCGCTCGGCGCGACGATCCAGGCCAGCAAGGTGAGGACGGCGATACCGATGACCACGGGGACGAAGACACCGGTGACGCGGTCGGCGAACTCCTGGATGGGGACTTTGGAACCCTGGCACTCCTCGACCAGCTTGATCACCTGGGCCAGGAAGGTGTCCTTGCCCACGCGGGTGGCCCGCACTTTCAACAACCCTTCCTGGTTGACGGTAGCCCCGATCACCTCGTCGCCAGGTCGCTTGTTGACCGGCATGGACTCGCCGGTGGCCATAGACTCGTCCACGGCGCTCTCTCCCTCGAGGACAACGCCGTCGGTGGGGATCTTCTCGCCGGGGCGGACGACCATCACATCGCCTACCTGGACATCCTCGATGGGGACCTCAACCTCCTGACCATCCCGGATGACGCGGGCGGTCTTGGCCCCCAGTTCCAGCAGCTTGCGGATGGCTTGGGAGGCCCGTCCCTTGGCCGACTCCTCCACGTAACGCCCGGTCAAGTGGAAGGCCATGATCATCGCGGCGACACCGGCGTAGTTGGCGACGGGGAAGAAGAAGGATGCCGGCCCGGTGAGCAACGAGACGCCGGTGCCCAGGGCGATGAGGGTGTCCATATTGGCGTAGCCGTGACGTACCGCCACCAAGCCGCTCCGGTAGGTGCGCCAACCCACCCAGAAGAGCACGGGCAGGGCCAGGAGGATCATCCCCAGGTTGTAGAGAGTCGCACTGGGCCATAGGATGCCGAAGAACATCTCGGCGAACATCCAGAGGATGATGGGCACGGTGAAGATCCAGGCGACCCGCATGCGGAAGCGGGCCTCCCGCATCTTCCGCTCGGCCTCGTCTTCCTCCTCCTCACCCACTGCGCCGGCTTCCGGGACCTCCAGCACCTCGTAGCCTGTCTCGGCCACGGCCCGCTTGAAGTCGGCCAGGCCGGCGACGCCGGGGATGAAGGTGACGGTGGCCTTCTCGGTCGCCAGGTTGACCTGGACCTGGGCCACTCCC
>WFUY01000162.1 GCA_015484715.1 Thermoflexales bacterium
CCATCGAGAGGGGAGCCGATGCTGTCGAGATGGATGTCCGGCTGACACGCGATCGGGTGCCAGTCGTCTACCACTACTTCTACCTTGACGAGGTCACCACCGCTTCGGGCCCGATCTTCGACTACACCCTCGCCCAGCTCCGAGATGTCAAGCTCCTGGGCCACGATGGTCACCCCCTCCGCGATAGCCGCATCCCAACCTTGAGGGAGGTCCTGGAGGCCATCGGCGGTCGGATAGGGCTAGAGATTGAGGTCAAAGGGCCAGAACCGGAGTCGGCTGGGGCGATAGGCACCGTTCTCCAGGACTTTCGTCCCTTGTGGGAGACGATGGAGGTCACCTCCTACGAGCCGGCGCTCCTCCTCGCCTTACAGCGACACTGCCCCGCCCTGACCATGGACCTGCTGCTTCCCCGGGCGGAGGAGTGGATGGGGCCAGACGTGATCACCTACCTGGCCATCCATCGCGGCCGGCTGGCCCGGGCCAGGGCGGTGCACCTGCACTTCCCGCTCCTCTCCAGGGAGGTTGTCTCGGAGATCCGAGCGTGGGGAATCGAGGTACATGCCTTCGATGTCAACGATGAACGATCGCTGCGCCGTGCCGTGGAGCTGGAGGTCCCCAGAATCTGCACCGATGCACTCCAGCAGGCCCTCGACTTTTGCCGGCGGATGAGGGATGACAAACCCTGTCCGACTCTATAGCATTGCCAGGGAGGCCAAGATGACCGAGACCATCGTGATGATTCACGGGATGTGGGGGAGGCCGTGGTGCTGGGGGAACTACCGGGCCTTCTTCGAGGCGCAGGGCTTTCGCTGCATCACGCCCACGCTGCGCCTCCACGACGTGGACCCGACCGAGCCCCCCGACCCTCGGTTGGGGACGACCAGCTTGTTGGACTACGCCGGCGACCTGGAGGAGGAGATCCGTCGGCTTGACACGACGCCCATCCTGATGGGCCATTCGATGGGCGGGCTCCTCACCCAAATCCTGGGAAGCCGGGGATTGGGGAAAGCCCTCGTCCTGCTGACTCCGGCCTCCCCGCGCGGCGTCATCGCCATCCGCCCCTCGGTGGTCAGGAGCTTCTGGAGCGTCCTCACCAAGTGGGGCTTCTGGCGCAAGCCGATGCGCCTGACCTTCAACGAAGCGGTCTACGCGATGCTGCACCTCCTGAGCCCGGAGAAGCAGGAGGAGACTTACCGCAAGTTCGTCTACGAATCGGGGCGGGCGATGGCCGAGATCGGCTTCTGGTTCTTCGACCCCCACCGGGCCTCCGAAGTGGACGCCTCCCGGATCACCTGCCCGGTCCTGGTGGTCGCCGGGGCCCAGGACCGGATCACGCCGGCCTCCGTCGTCCGCCGGGTGGCCGCCAAGTACCAGGCGGTCGCCACCTACCGGGAATTCCCCGATCACGCCCACTGGGTCCTGGAGGAGCCGGGCTGGGAAGAGGTCGCCGGCTACGTCCTGGACTGGCTGAACCGGGTGCTCGCCCAGTAGCCGCCGCTCACCAACAGCCTGCGGTCTGGCCGCCGGGCTGTCTGCCGCTCCAGCTACCTGACCGCGTCACCCTCCCGCAGGTCACGCGGCGCCCGGGAATAGCAATGGATCATCGGAGGCTGCCTGTGACACGCTTCAGGCCATCGGGGGGCCTGCGGGAGGGTCATTTGCCGCCCAGAACAGGAGGGAATCCGTGGAGACGAGCGTGACCTCACCGCCGATGGGGAGGGATTGGGCTGCCGACCGCTTCCGGCGTGAGCCCAACCCCTTGGCGACGGCAGAGTTTCGGACCTTGGTCAACGCCTGCATCCACTGCGGGCTCTGCCTGCCGGCCTGCCCTACCTACGACATCTTCGGCACCGAGATGGACGCCCCTCGGGGGCGGATCGCCCTGATGCGGGCCGCCGCCGAAGGGCGCATCCCGCTCGATTCCCCTTTCGTCCGCCACATCGAGCTTTGCCTGGCCTGCCGGGCCTGCGAGACGGCCTGCCCCTCGGGGGTCCAATACGGCAAGCTGGTGGAGCGGGCCCGCGTCGCCATCGAGCAGCGCCGGCGTCCCTGCCGGGCCGAACGGCTCCTCCGCCGCCTGGCCCTATGGGAGTTGCTGCCCCATCGGGGCCGGCTTCGCCTGCTGGCCCGCCTGCTCTGGCTCTACCAAGCCAGCGGCCTGCAACGGCTGGTCCGGGCGTTGGACCTCCTCCCGGAGCGGCTGAAGGTGATGGAAGGGCTCCTCCCCCCGCTCCCTGCCCGCCATCCGGCCTACAACCGGCCTGCGCCGGCCCTGGGGGAGAGGCGAGGTCGGGTCGCCCTCTTCCTCGGCTGCGTGCAGGACGCCTTCCTCTCGCCCGTCAACGAGGCGACGGTACGGGTGCTCCAGCGCAACGGGTACGAGGTCCACTTCCCACCGGGGCAGACCTGCTGTGGGGCTGCCCATCTGCACGTGGGCGAGGAGGCGATGGCCCGGGAGCTGGCCCGGCGGAACGTGGACGCTTTCCTGGCAGGCGAGTACGAGGCCGTCATCAACAACGCCGGAGGCTGTGGGGCGATGCTCAAGGAGTACGGGGAGTTGCTGGCCGATGATCCCGCCTACGCCGAGAAGGCCCGCCGTTTCTCGGCCCAGGTCCAGGACATCCACGAGTTCCTGGCCGCTCACCTCCACGAGCCACCCCAGGGCGAGGTGGCCGTCCGGGTGACCTACGTGGACTCCTGCCACCTGCGCCACGCCCAGAAGGTGGTGCAGCAGCCCCGCGACCTGCTGCGGCAGATTCCCGGCCTGGAGCTGGTGGAGTTGCAGGCTCCCGACCGCTGCTGCGGCAGCGCGGGCGTCTACAACCTGGTCCATCCCGAGGAAGCTCACCAGGTGCTGGAGGCCAAGGTGGCCGACGTGCGCCGGACGGGGGCCCAGGTGGTGGCGACCTCCAACGCCGGCTGCCAGTTGCAGATGGGGTACGGCGTACAGCGGTTCGGCCTGCCGGCCCAGGTCGTGCACGTGGTGGAGTTGCTGGACCGGGCCTACCGCAGCCCGAAAGCCGGGTCGCCTTCAAAGGGACAACCATAAGCCGGAGAAGTGGCTCCATCCAAGCTGAGCATCGGGCTGCCGTTGGGTTGGAGACTCGCGCTGCGGGGCGGCGAATCGGTGCTGCCGGCCAAGATCGTGGTCGGCATCCTGGTCCTTGTTGTAGACCTCTATCTGCTCTCCGAAGTCCTGGGTCTCGGCTGGTTCACCCCGGCTCGGCCGGGAGAAGGGGACGAGTGGAGTGAAGAACCACGCCCGGATCGAGAGAAGAGGTGAAACGTGACCTCACCTTTCCCGTCCAAGGAACAAGTGTTCGATTTCCTCGATGACTATGCCTACCAGCGCAAGGAGGAAATTGACCGCCGGCAGTTGGGCAAGGACCAAGGGTTGATCAAGTCCTACCTTCTGGAGACCATGCCCGGAAACCCCGAAAGGGGGACGGGGATGGATCTGCCGGTCGTGCTGCGAGGCACCGGGTGGCAGATCGTTCCCATCGAAGACACAGCGCTTTATCAAGTGTATGATGGGGAAGGAGAACTGGGCTTCCTAGAGCCGCTCTCCTCCCGGCACCTCGCGTTACATTCCATCAGTGAGACCCGTCGGGCCGACAAAGCAGTGCGCAATACCGTATTGGCCACCTCTCAATTGGACTTCGCCTGGCTGTCCAGCAGCTACTTTCAGGTCCTCTGGCAGCACCTCATCCTGCCCCAGATGCCGAAGCGGTTCATCAAGCTCCGATTCGAGCACGAGGCCCGTTTTGAAGCGGACTCTTGGGATGGACGGAGGGAGAAGAGCCTCGAAGAGCCAATGGAGCGCCGCGCCTCGAGCCTGACGATCACAGAACGCTCTCACAAGGTTGCCCAATTCCTGCCGGACCTTCAGAGGGTTCACCCCCCCTTCCGGGTGATCAAGATGTTGCGTATCCCGGCCCCAGAGGTACGAGGGGGGTACGATCTCTGGTCGTGGGGCAAAATGACCTACCGCGCTCCCTCTTTCCGCGATGGTCGCGCCCAGATGCTCTCCATAGCGCGTCTGTATGAGCGGACAACCCAAGTCATCGAACAACTTCTGTGGTTCCAGGTGGAGAGAATCAAGGGGAAAGAAGGGAGCGAGGGAATGACGTTGAGAGGCGCACCGGTGACGTTCACGTTTACCCCCCCCTTGTCTATCACTGCCTTTCGGAACTTCGTCACCACCACCTTTGAGCGCGGGCAAGGGCCGCTACGGCTGTGGGGGAATCCGATTTGGCGGGGGGATAAGAAGGTTCACATCTACGGTATGGACTTGCACCTGTGGCGGCGGATCTACCTGGAGATCACACCCCGCCAGATGCGCGTGATCCTGCCTCGGGGAACCTGTGGGAACACCGTTCACCGCCTGGTGGTCAACGTATTGCGCTATCTGACGCCGACTGCCCAAGTTTTCATCGGAGAGGCGGAATACGAGCGCCTGATCGAAAGGGTGCTCCTGGGCGAGGACATCTGATCCGATAGAGCAAACCCCTCTCTTTCAACTCAACTTGATGCTGTGGTTGTGTGGCCAGCTCTTCCTGCGAGCGCGAGCATACGCCCCATCTTCCGAGAGGATGGCTTCACCCTACGGGGCATCGGCTGGGCCTTCGCTCTACCCCTGGAGGTGCGGGCCAGGGCCGAGAGGGCCAATCTCCCCCTCAAGGTACGAGCCAGCCCCGACCTGTTGCTGGACCACCGCCAACGCAAGCTGCTGCTACCCATCGAGTGCAAAGTGAACAGCTTCGGTCCTAACGCATCTGGGGAAAGCAGGACTCATCCAGCGCTCCAGGCAGCCGCGCTGCTTGCTGCCGACGGCCCTTCCGTGGCCGACTATCTGGGCCTGACCGAGCCAGCCCAATGGCAGGCTTACCTGCTTTACGCTGTGGGCGGAGGGGCCGAGGAAGCTATGCAGGGAACGCTGACGGAACTGAGCCATCGGTTGCAGGCCGCCCACATCGAGCCGGTTCCGGCCGGTGCCCTGGGCATCCATCTCCGCGATGACGGCATCTACCTGCAGCCGGCGCCGGGAGCGAGGATCCCCGTCACAGCCCTGCAGGCACCACCCCAAAATGGTGTCCGGGTGATGGAGTGGGAGGAAGACGATGACCCGCGTCCGCTCTACCTGCTTCCTTGGGATCCCAGCATCGGTCCAGCCGATGACTACGAGCGCCGCGTCCTGGAGGAGAGGGTACGCAGCGCTCTGGCCTCCCTTATCGGCCGTCGCCTGGACGAGCCCGCGTTCGAGGTGACCCTGGATGAGGTGCTGCAAGAAGCTGTAGAGGTGTGGGAGATGTGGCGTGATCGTCAGGCGGCTGCCGGCTTCCAGCGGGCCGTCAGACGCTATGTCCGACAGGTTCTAAACCGATTGAGCAAGATGGGCTTGAACGTTCAGATCCGCCAGGATACCCTGGTCTTCGATCTGGTCACGCCCGATATAGCCCGGAAAGTACGCAGTTATCTGAGCAGTGCGGCTTTCCGACGGGGTGAGCTTGATTTGTGGAGTGAGGACGCTCAGTTGGGCTTCGATTCGCTGGCTGAGGGCTGGTAATTGGGAATGCGATGCCTGCAATCCGCGCGGAGGGACTTCGCAAGACCTTCGTCACCCGGCGCAAGGCGGCCGGCCTGCGCGGCAGCCTCCGCGCCCTCTTCCACCCCGACCGGCAGACGGTCGAGGCGGTGCGGGGCATCTCCTTCGAGATGGAGGAGGGGGAGCTCCTGGGCTTCATCGGCCCCAACGGCGCCGGCAAGTCCACAACCATCAAGATGCTCACCGGCATCCTCTACCCCACCGCCGGTCAGGCCACCGTGCTCGGCTTCGTCCCTTGGGAGCAGCGCCAACAACTCGCCTACCGGATCGGCACCGTCTTCGGCCAGCGGCCCCAGCTCTGGTACCACCTGCCTGCCATTGACACCTTTTACCTCTTCGGCAAGATCTACGAGCTGGACGACCGGACCATCCGCCGGCGCATCGCCTTTCTGGCCGAGGCCTTCGAGATCGAGCACCTGCTGGAGACGCCGGTGCGCAAGCTCTCCCTGGGCCAGCGCATGCGCTGCGAGATCGCCGCGTCCCTCCTCCACCACCCGCGTCTGCTCCTGCTCGACGAGCCCTCCATCGGCCTGGACGTGGTAGCCAAGCAGCGCATCCGCGATACCATCCGCCGGATGAACGAACTGGAAGGCGTCGGTGTCCTGCTCACCTCCCACGACGCTGGCGACATCGAGGCCCTCTGCCGTCGGGTCATCATCATCAACCACGGCCAGATCGTCTACCAGGACAAAGTCTCGGCGCTCAAGCGGCGCTACCTGACCTCCAAGCTGGTCGAGGTGCGCTACGCCCACCAGGTGCCCCGCGACTTCCGAGTCGAAGGCACCCAGGTCCTCAAGATCGGGCGCTACGGCGTCAAGCTCCGCTTCGACACCCGCCAGACGCCGGTGGAGGCCGTCATCGCTCGGCTGGCCGAGGCCGGCAACCTGGTGGACGTCACCATCTCCGACCCCTCGCTGGAGGAGGTCATCCGCACCATCTACCAGGAGCAGGCCGAGCCGTAGCGCAGACCTCGCCCCGGGGAGACCGATGTCACGTCGAGGGCTCAAGTACTGGGCCATCTTCAAGACCCAACTGATCAACGGCTTCGCCTATCCCGGCGATCTCCTCGCCCGCAGCCTTTCCATCATCATCTTCCTGTGGGTCTTCCTCTTCCTCTGGCGGACGACCTACCGGGCGGTGGGGCAGGAGCGGATCGCCGGCCTCTCGCTGCGGGACACCCTCTGGTACCTGATGCTGGCCGAGACCATCGTCCTCAGCAAGCCGCGCCTCTCCAGCACCATCGCCGAGGCGGTGCGGGACGGCTCCATCGCCTACCTGCTCAACAAGCCCTACAACTTCCTGCTCTACCAGCTCAGCGTCGGGCTGGGGGACAGCATCCTGCGCCTGGCCTTCAACGCCCTGGCCGGCGGCCTCTTGGTCGGGCTGACCGTCGGCCCGCCGCCACCCCTCTGGGGTTGGCCCCTCACCCTGGTGACCGTCATCGCCGCTTGGCTGATAGACTTCTGCATCGCCGCCACCATCGGCCTGACCGCCTTCGTCACCGAGGACGTGGCCGCCTTCGAGTGGATCTACCAGAAGGTGACCTTCATCCTGGGCGGCCTGCTGATCCCCCTGGACTTCTTCCCCGCCTGGCTGCAGGCCGTCGCCCAGGCCCTGCCCTTCGCCTACACCGTCTACGGCCCCGCCCGCCTCTTCGTCGAGCCGGATGGAGGCCGCTTCGTGACCCTCCTGCTGACCCAGGGGGCCTGGCTGGCCGCCCTAGGCATGCTGCTGGCGCTCCTCTACCGCAAGGGCGTCACCTGGCTGACCATCAACGGGGGATGACGATGCGACGGGAGTTGACGTTCCTGCTGGCCCTCTGGAAGGCCAACCTCCTCTCGGCTATGGAATACCGGGCCGCCTTCATCTCCCAGGTGATCGGGATGATGCTGAACAACGCCGTCTACTTCGCCTTCTGGGTCATCTTCTTCGACCGCTTCCAGGAGGTGCGGGGCTGGGGGCTCGACGAGATGCTCCTCCTCTTCGCCGTCGTCGCCGTTAGCTTCGGCCTGGGCGTCTATCTCTTCGGTAACGTGATGCGGATCGCCGAGGCCATTGCCAACGGCCGGCTGGACTACTACCTCTCCCTGCCCCGCCCGGTCCTGCTCCACCTGCTGGCCAGCCGCAGCATCGCCAGCGGCTTCGGCGACTTTCTCTACGGCCTCATCTGCTTCGCCGTGGCCGGTCGGTGGACCCCCGACGCCGTCGCCCGCTTCGTCGTGGGCTCGCTTCTCTCGATGATCGTCTTCCTGTCCTTCCTGATCCTGGTGCAGAGCTTGGCCTTCTGGATGGGGAGCGCGACGCTGGTGAGCGCCCAGGCCGCCAACGCCCTCCTCACCTTCTCCCTCTACCCCATCACCCTCTTCGACGGGACGGCCAAGTTCCTGCTCTTCACCATCCTGCCGGCCGCCTTCATCGGGGCGGTGCCGGCCGAGTTCGTGCGGACCTTCTCCTGGTCCACGCTGGCCCACCTGCTGCTGGCGGCGTCCTTGCTCCTCGCCCTGGCCGTGGCCCTCTTCCAGCGAGGGATGCGCCGCTACGAGAGCGGCAGCGCCATCCAGGTCCAGGTGTGACTCTACCCTACCCGCCTGCCCCTCGGGGGCACGGCAGAGGCGGAGGTCCCACCGAACCCCTGCGGAGGAACACGCGCACGAAGGAGGTACGATGCTCAAGGAGACCGATCTGATCCCTCTGCGGCAGATCTTCCCCCCCACCCGGCTGATC
>WFUY01000163.1 GCA_015484715.1 Thermoflexales bacterium
AGAGACCTACGAGCCCCTGGGGGAGGTAAAACGGGGCGACCGCCTTCTCGTGAGAGGACGGTTGGCCGATGGAGAATGGCTGCAAGTGGATTACGTGGGGTGGCTGGGATGGATATCGGCGCAGGCCGTGACCCTCTCCCTTCCTCCCACCAGCCTTCCCCTCGTCGAAACCCCACCTATTCCAACCTTGACCCCCACACCGGTCCCAACGGCCACACCAATGCCCACGCCGACTCCAGCCTGTCCCACAGAGCCAACCGGTGAGTTTGCGTATCTGTGGCGCAACCCCTTGGTACAGGACCGTCTGGGCTGCCCCTTTGACTCCCCCTCCATCATCAAGGGGGTCATCGAGGCATTCCAGAACGGCTTGATGTACTGGCGGGAAGACCTACGGTGGATCTACGTCATCTACAACGACGGACACTGGGAGAGTTACGAGGACACCTGGGCACCACCCGAACCGGAGCGAATCGGGCTAACCCCTCCCCCCGGCCTGGTGGAACCCCGGCGGGGCTTCGGCAAAGTCTGGAGGGAACAACTTGGTGGCCCTGAAGCCGCCATCGGTTGGGCCACCGAGGAGGAATACCCGCTGCCGTCCAGGATCCAGAACTACGAGCGGGGGATGATCCTGGAGGTCAATTCGGTCACTTACTTGCTCTACAGCGATATGAGCTGGCAAGATGCAAGGATGATCCCACCATCTCCCCCGACCCCGACAGCGCCGCCGGAGCCTATAGGCCTCCCCTCCCACTGGCGCATCGTCTTCGCCTCCGAGCGGTCGGGCAACATCGAGCTCTACATCATGAACGCCGACGGCAGCGACCAGCGCCGGCTGACCAACAACCCGGCCGAGGACGACCGCCCCGCCGTCTCCCCCGACGGACAGTGGATCGCCTTCCAGTCCGACCGCGATGGGAACTCGGAAATCTACGTGATGCGGGCGGACGGTAGCGAGCTGCGGCGGGTGACGACCAACCCGGGCAAGGACCACCTGCCCAAGTGGTCGCCCGACGGTCGGTGGATCCTCTTCAGCTCCGAGCGAAACGGCGTCTTCGATCTCTACGCCATCCGTCCCGATGGCACCGGTCTGCGCCGGATCACCCGGGACGAGTTCTACGACGGGTACGCCAGTTGGTCCAAAGACGACTGGATCGTCTACCACTCCGGCGAGGGAGAGAAAGCCTACACCACCTGGGAGATCGTCGTGATCAAGGCCGACGGCAGCGGCCGCCGCCAGCTCACCCACAACGACGTCAACGACTGGTCGCCCAACTGGTCACCCGACGGACGGAGCATCCTCTTCATCAGCCGGCGAGGGGGCGACCCCGCCATCTATATGATGGACGCCGACGGCAGTAACCCCCGCCTGGTGTACGACAGCCCCGGCTACGAATGGGGAGCTTCCTTCTCGCCCGACGGCCAGTGGATCGCCTTCACCTCTGACCAAAGCGGCGAGCACGAGGTCTACGTGATGAAGAGCGACGGCAGCTACGTCACCCGCCTGACCTACGAAGGGGGATGGTACCCGAGCTGGGTGCCCTGAGGGTGTGGTCGTGAGCGTCCGCAACTGGAGAGCCAGAGCGAGCGCAGACCGCTGCGGCTCAGAACACCACCCGCCCGCTGACCAGAAGGCAAAGGCAGCCCAGAACGGTGATGTTCAGGAAGAGCATCAACGAGAGGAGCCATCGCTGCTGCGGCGTCAGTGCCCGCAAGAGCTGGCTCAACTGTGTGACTCCCCCGGCTTCTTCCTCGTAGTAAGGTTCCTCAGCCATCGCCTGGGCCGAGCGTTCTCGCAGGTCCTCAAACATAGGTCCCTCCCCTTCGCCAATGGATGGGCCAACAACTGTCCGCCTTGACCGACGTCCTGGCTAGCGTCAACGGCTGCGCTCCCACTCCCGGATCGCCTCTTGGAGGACGCGCCGGATCAGGGGATCCGGCACCTCCGTCGGCGAGGCGTAGAAGGCTGTGTCCACCTGGATGCGCAGCGTCCCATCGGGAGCTTGAGTGACGTGGACCTGACGGTCTTGCAGGGCCGGCTCGGCCAGGAGCCGCCGCTGCAGGATCGCCTCGATCTCCTCCGCCAGGTTCAACCGGATGCCGGGCCGCTCCCAAAGCCGCATATCCTGCCGGCGAAAGGGCACCGGGTCCATACTCAGCAGGGGACGCGAGCGCTTGGGCGGTGGGCTTCCCTGGCGGGCCAACTCCCGCAGGAAGGCCGCAGCCGCCTCGGGATCGGCCGGTGCAGTTCCTTCCCCCGCTGCAGGGGGCTCCGCCGACCCGCCAGGGGTAGGTGTCCTGGAGGCAACCCGTTGTGCTCCGGGACGGACGGCCACTGCCGGCCCGGCAAAAGCGATCAGGTCCTGGATGATGGCCACCACCTGTCGGCCCACACCCCCATCTCGAATCTCCGTCAGGTGGCGGTAGCGTTGACCCTCCACCTCGACCACCAGCCGGTCCTCCTGGTCCCGCAGGAGACGCATCACCGGCCGCAGGTCCGTGACCATCTCAGGCCGGTGGGCTGGCTCTGCTTCCTGCCGGACCACCTCTTGAGCCGAAGACGCCTCCACAGGACGGGACTCCCTCCGCCGTTTCCCCTGATCCTTTCCCCCACCCATATAGCGCAGGAGCAAGACCAGAAGCCCGCCGGCGATCAGAAAGGACAACCCGGTCGCTGCCAACAACAGTTCGGGAGGCCAAGTTCCAATCATCGCAACCCTCCTAAACCTCTACCACCGACATCTTACATACCGTCCCCCACACTATGCGGTACGCAACACATCCCTTTAGCCGACCCGCCGTAGATCGCGGGGGAAGGTCGTCAGACTCTCACATCCCGCTTCTGTGATCACCACATCATCCTCGATGCGCACCCCTCCGCGCCCTGGCAGATAGATGCCCGGCTCCACCGTGAAGGTCATCCCCGGTTGCAGAACCAGCCCATTGCCCTCGACGATGTAGGGCGGTTCGTGCACCTCCAGGCCGATGCCGTGGCCCGTACGATGGATGAAAAAGTCACCGTAGCCGGCTTCTTCGATGACCCGCCGGGCTGCCCGGTCCACCTCCTGAGCCGGCACCCCCGGACCGGCGGCTGCTCGTCCCGCCTCATTGGCCCTCTGCACCACCTGGTAGATCTGCGCCATCTCCGGGTCCGGCTCCCCCACCGCAAAAGTGCGGGTGATGTCGGAGATATAGCCGTCGAGGACGATCCCGCAGTCCACGATCAACATATCTCCCGGGCGCAGGGGGTGACCGCCAGGCAGCGCATGGGGCAGTGCACCGTTGGGGCCGGTCAACACCAAGGGCTCAAAGGCCAGCCCCTCCGCCCCTTCCTCCAGAAAGGCCCTCCAGAGCCGGTTGGCCACCTCCCGCTCCGTCATCCCCGGCTGCAGGGAATCCACCACCCGCTGTAGCGCCGCTTCCGTCAGGCGCACTGCCTGACGCATCCGGTCCACTTCCTCCGGCTCCTTGGTCATCCGCAGGGTGCTCAAAAGCGGCTCTGCCTCCACCAGGTCGAAATGAGGGACGACCTGCTGCAAGAGCGCCAGTTCCGTCACCCGCATCGTCAGGTACTCGACGGCCAGGCGGCGGCCCTCTATCCCCAACGCTTGAGCCGCCCGGCGGAAAGCCACCGTTGGCCCTTCCTCGTCCGTGTATGGGAAGAACTGCCACACCAGGGGAAAGGGACCCCGCTGGGCCTTCGTCACCTCCAGAGCCGGCAGGGCCAGGGTGGGAGGCCGATCCGGGGCGAGGAAAGCCACCAACGGTCGTTCGCTCAAGGAAAAGCGCAGACCGGTCAGGTAGAACAGGTTAGCTCCTGGCATCAGCGCCAAGCAATCGACCCGCCGATCCGCCATCACCCGGTACAGCCGTTCCAATCGTTGTGCAAGCATCGCTTCCTCCCTGGCACTCCACGGTTGGTCCCCCCAATTATAACATCTCTTCCCAAAAAGCGAAACTTTTTCGCCCCTTTGGAGTATTAGCAGGTAGAGCAGGAAGGCTCTTCTCTACACCGGAGGTAAAACGATGCGCAAGTTCCTCAGTTTTCTGGCGGGAGCAGTCAGCGGTGCCACTGTAGGAGCGACCGTCGCGCTTCTCCTGACCCCGGGATCCGGCCCCGAACTCCGCCAGCAGTTCAGCATGCGCCTGGCCGAGTTAATTGACGAGAGCAAACGTGCTGCCGTAGAACGGCGGATCGAACTGGAGACCCAATTGGCCGACCTGAAGAAGGGCTGATGCCAAGCCCTTGGAGGGCATCTTCCATTCCAGTCCCCTCCCGCCCGATCAGGCGGCCATATGACCATCCGACCGCCGCCTGCCGTTTGCTGCCTGCCGTCTACCCGGCTGACCGACCGCTTGGCCATCTACCACCTGATCCCCCCAAAACCATCTTCCCCGTTGCTCACCCTCCCGAAAGGTGTTATAATCTCCTCCACCATCCGTTGATAGCTTGCCAAACGAGGGAGATTATGGCGACCCAGGCAATGGACATCACCCAGTTGACCCAATTGGTGCGCTGGCTGGAGGCCGAGCGCCGCAAGGATCGGGCCATCATCCAGGCTCTCCAGGAAAAGGTGGAGAGCCAGGCCAACGAACTTACCCTTCAGGCCCGTCGGATCAACGAGTTGGAGGGCCGGCTGGCCCAGACTAGGGCCGAACTCACCCGCTTCAAGCAGATCGAGCAGGCCATCGAGCAGTTGCGGGAGGAGCTGACCCAACTGGTGGAACGCAACGAAGTCAAGCGCCTCAAGGCGGAACAGGAGATGAAGCGGCTGCGGGAGGTGGAGCGGGAGGACATCGCCCGCCAGTTGGGGGAGCTGCGCAAGATGATCCGCCCCCTGCTGCGATTACCCGAGGACCTGACATCCCTGCGCACCGAGGACTCCCGTCTCAACGGGATGATCATGACCCTTCAACAAGCTATGAAGGACCTGGAACAGCTCCTGGAGAGCCGGACCGAGCCCTTGGCCTATCTAGACGAGCACGTGCGTCAGAACAACCGTCGCATCCAAGAGATTGCCGAGCAGATTCCCCCCCTCTACAAGCAACTAGGAGAACTGGAGGACAAACTACCGCTGCTAGAACAAGGAATCCAGCGCAAGAACAAAGCGATAGACGAGGCAGCCGAACTGCTCCAACAGCAGGCCCAACTCATCGAGGCCCAACGAGTAGACCACTTTCGCTGGGAACAACAGGCTGCTGAGTGGGCCGAACTGGTGGAAGAGATTCAGAAGAAAGCCGATTTGCTGGCAGCCCAGTCTCAGCGCTTCGTAGAGCAACGGGAGGAGGTCCGGCGGGCCCTGGCTCGGCTCCAGGAATTTCAAGAGCGCCTGGCCGTCCAAATGAACGAAGTGGCGGAGCGCCAGCGACTGGCCGAAGAGCGGCAGAAGCGAGCGTTGGAGGAGTGGCAGGCTGAGCGAGCCCGCGACTGGAAGCACTTCACCGTGCTCAACGATGAGCGGTGGCGGGAAAATGCTCGTCACACCGAAAAGATCATGTCCCACATTTCCGCCATCAAGTCCCACCTACCGACCCTCTATGACCAGATCCAGGCGCTGTGGGAGGTGGAAGAAACCTGGGCTCAAACCTTTATGGTAGGCCCCCGTGAGTGGCTGGCCCACTGGAACGACCTGGTGAAACGACGGATCCCTACGCCGGAACTGGAGAAGCCGACCAGAAGAGAGCAGGGGGGATAGGCAAGTATGCGCGTCATCGGGACAGCGGGCCACGTTGACCACGGCAAGTCCACGCTGGTGAAAGCGCTGACCGGCATAGACCCCGACCGGCTGCGGGAAGAGAAAGAACGCCAGATGACCATTGACCTGGGCTTCGCCTGGCTGACCCTGCCCGGCGGGGAACCGGTCGGCATCGTGGACGTGCCCGGGCACAAGGACTTCATCGAGAACATGCTGGCCGGTGTAGGGGGCATTGACGCCGCCCTCTTCGTCGTCGCCGCCGATGAGGGCGTTATGCCCCAAACGCGGGAGCACCTGGCCATCCTGGACCTCCTGGAGGTGAAGACGGGGGTGGTGGCCATCACCAAAGCGGACCTCTCCGAGAGTCCAGAGTGGCTGGAACTGGTGATGGCCGAAGTCTCCGAGACGCTGGAGGGAACCTGTCTGGAAGGAGCTCCCCTGGTCCCTGTCTCGGCCAAGACGGGCGAGGGGCTCACCAAGTTGCTCGCCGCTCTAGAGGAAGTGCTGGCGACCAGCGAACCCCGCCGCGACCGGGGACGCCCCCGGCTGCCTGTAGACCGCGTCTTCACCATCAGCGGCTTCGGAACCGTCGTCACGGGAACGCTGATTGACGGTTCCTTCGTGGTGGGCCAAGAGGTGGAAATCCAACCCCAGGGCCTGCGGGCCCGCATCCGGGGGCTCCAGACCCACAAACGGGCCATCGAGAAGGCCGTCCCCGGCAGCCGGGTGGCCGTCAACCTCTCCGGCGTGAGCAAAGAGCAACTCTGGCGGGGGAGTGTGGTCACCACGCCCGGCTGGCTCCGCCCCACCCTGCTGGTAGATGCCCGCCTGCGCTACCTGGAGGACGCCCGCCATCCACTGCGCCACAATGCCGAGGTGAAGTTCTTCAGCGGCTCAACGGAAGTGATGGCCCGGGTGCGGCTGCTGAGCCATCAGGAACTCCCCCCCGGCGAGACGGGATGGGTTCAGCTCCGACTGGCCGAACCGGTTCCCCTGGTCAAAGGCGACCGTTTCATCATCCGACGCCCCTCTCCACCCGCCACCGTCGGTGGCGGGCTGGTCGTGGACCCTCATCCAGGGCGCAAACACCGACGCTTCCGACCCGAAGTCCTATCCCGCCTGGAGACGCTGGCCCACGGAACGCCGGCCGAGGTCGCCCTGGAGACCCTGGAGCGAGAAGGGCCCCTGACCGGACGTGACCTGGCCCAGGCCAGTGGCCTGGGCCGGGAAGTGTGGCCGGCTCTGGATGAACTGATCGCCGCCGAGCAGGTCGTCATCCTAGCCCCTCAGCCCGGCGGCCACCTCTCCAACCAGGTCCTGATCTCCCGTTCGGGCTGGACGGCACTGCTGGAACGGATGGAGCAAGAGCTGCGAGCCTACCACCGGCGCTACCCTCTGCGCCCTGGCATCCCCCGCGAGGCGCTGCGCCAGCAGTTGCGCCTTGCGCCCCGCACCTTCAACAACTTTCTGGCTCGGGCAGCCGTCGAAGGCTACGTGGTAGAGGAAGGGACTACCGTTCGGCACCCCAAGCACCAGATCCGCTTCACCGAAGAGCAGGAGGCCCGTATCCAGCGCCTGCTGCGCCGTTTCCAGGCCCAGCCCTATACCCCTCCTGGTGTCAAAGAGAGCAAGGCCCTGGTTGGAGAGGAGGTGCTGGCCGCCCTGCTGAGCCGGGGCACGCTTATCCAGATTTCTGAGGAAATCCTCTTCCTGCAGGAAACCTACCAGGAGATGGTCGCCTGGGTCAAGCAGACCATCCAGGAGCGGGGAAGCGTGACGGTGGCACAGCTACGCGACGCCTTCCACACCAGCCGCAAGTACGCCCTGGCCCTCTTGGAACACTTGGACGCCAGCGGCGTCACCCGTCGCGTGGGCGACGAGCGGATCCTGCGATGAACGAGGCCGGCGGGGAGCATAACGGATCCGAGATGGGGCGGTGTAGAAAGGCCGCGCCGCTCTGCCTAGTGGGGATGCGACTCCCCCTTCTACAACGCCCCCTAACCAACGGGCGTCTTGTTGATCTCCCAGACACAGGCCGGGGCCCCTAGGGCCCGGCAGGCAACCTCACGGACTTGGAACTTCTTCCCTCCGGTGACCCAGCTCGCCCCTTCCTCGAAAGCCCCTACCCAGAGGGCACACAAGGGCTCACTGGCCTGCTTGCCGGCGCAGGAGGGGCACTCGACGGCTTGATAGACGAACTTGTCGTCCTGCTCCTCGATGGTCAGATGGAGCTCAACCCCCGCCTTGTTGTAGATCTCCCGGAAGCCGTTGGCCATCTGGAGCAGGGCAGCATGGAGCTGCTTGTTGGTGGGGAGCATCTTTAGAGCAGCGCTGGCCAGGTTGAAGATGCCAGGCAGGTCCTCGATGGTCCGACGGGCCGCATAGCGCCCCATACGCTGCACAAGGCCCTTGCCGGCCCGTCCGTGAAGCTCCAACACGGCCACACCAAAGTTGGTGAAGTCCCGGAAGGTCAGGTCGCCCAACTCCATATCGTTGGGCGGCGGTGAACCGATGAGCCGCTCCAGGCCCGCGTGGCGGAGCACCTCGGTCACGCCATCGGAGCCGATGGCTTCCTCCATCGCCTGAATGGCCCAGAGCATATAGCCATTGGGAAGCTTGATGTCAGCAATGGGATCGGGTTGCGGGCGGTCTGTGATGCTCATGGTGGCTGACTCCTTTCGTGATGGTGTTGAGAAGCGGGCTATTCCTCCTCTATCCGCAGACGTGTTCCCCGGATGTCCCGGTCCAATTCCCAGGGATAGACAATCCAACGGTCCGTGACGGCGGCAAAGTAGTCGGGACGCAAGTGTGGAAAGAGGGACTCCTTGGGCTTGTAGTGTAGCACCGCCGTCTCCGGCTTCCCACCGGCCGCCTCCACCCGCCGACAGACGGTGACAATGGTCCGTCCCCCCCGCCACACATCGTCCACCACGAGGATCCGCTTCCCCTCCAGCAACGTCTCTTCGGGAAACTGCAGGAAGGTGGGCCAGGCGAAGAGACGTGCCTGGCGGGAGAGATCGGCCGAGAACTCCACCGAGGCGGTCAGGACGTGGCGGATGTCCAAGGCAGCGCAGAGGAGCCCACCGGGAACAATCCCCCCCCGGGTGATGATCAGAAGCGCATCAAAAGGTCCCTCCATCTGAAGCAACAAGTGGTCAATGAGGGCATCCACATCCCGCCAGGTTAGCGCCTCCTGGCGAGGCGGTCCTTCTCTCTCGAACAATCTCCTCCCTCCAAAGCTCTTCTCTCAAGGCCAGCGGGCTTCGACGACTACAGGACGGTGATCTGAGGCGACGGTCTCCGGCACGTGGGCTTCCTCTGGAAACAGGCCTCGCAACCAGACGTAGTCAATCCGTTTCTCCGGCGACTCTGAGGGCTCCGTCGGGGCCGGCTCCAGCCCCAACTGACGGAAAGGATCCACAAAGCCCGCAGCCTCCAGCCGACGGTAGACCGGCGAATCGGGGAGGCTGTTCAGGTCCCCACCGAAGAGGGCCGGCTCGGCATCGCCGATAAAGGCCACCGCTTCCTCGATCTGGCGTATCCGCTCCTCCTCTGTCAGGCCCAGCCAGATGCCATAAGCATCCAGCCGCCTTTCCCCCACCCGTAGCCGGGCGTGGACGATGGCCGTCTGCTCCAGGGCGCTGGTCAGCCAGACACCATCGGCAGCCTCGACCGGCCAACGGGAAAGAAGGGCAATGCCGCTCAGTTGCTCCAACGTAGGCTGGTAGACGACCTGCATCCCCAGCCGGCGCCCCAACCAGAGGGCATTGTCCACCCCGTAGCTTGTGATGCGGGCGGCATCCACCTCCTGCAGGAAGACCACTTCGACCCCATTCTCCTCCAACGCCTGAGCCATCGCCTCCAATCGGTAGCGCCAGTGGGTATCGTACCCATAGTGGATGTTGTAGGTCGCTGCCCGGACCCTTCCCTCCGGCGACGGCGGGACCAAGCGGGGCGGACGGGCGATCCAGGCGATCAGAAGGCCCAAAGCGACAAAGGCCAGAACCTGGATGGAGGAGTGGCGGATCCGAAGAGCCTCCACATCCCCGAAGGCAGCCCCGCCCATCGTGGGCAGCGCCGTAACCAGGGCGGCCAGAAGGAGAATCGGCAGCCCCATCCCCCGGAAGAAGGGCAAGGTGTAAGGATAGGTGAAGGTGAAGGCATAGGCAAAGTGCAGAACCAGGAAGAAGAGCCCTCCCAAAGCCAACGCCCGGCCCGTCCGCTCCTTCTCCTCTACGGGACAGTCAGCCAACGCATAGGGGATGGCCAGCAGTCCCAACCACTGAGCCAGCAAGAGCGCTCCAGCACTGAGAGGTCCTAACGCCATCCGCCCCAAGATCAGGCTGAGCAACAGGGCGACGATGAACAAGACCCCTCCCATCGGCCAGAGAAAGTTGACGAGCCGCTCCATCAAGCGGCGAGAGAGCCGCCCTAAAGGGAGGCCGGTGACCAGAAAGAGGGCCGGTGCCAGGAACCCGTAGGCCTGGCTCCCGGAGACCAACCCGCTGCTCCAGCGGGTCAGCGCATTGGGAAAGGCCAGCAGCGCCGTCTCTAGGAAGAGCAACGCCCCAATGGCCAGCCCATCGCCCACTTCCACCCGGTACTGGGGAGCAATCTCGTGGAAGGGGCCTCGCCGATGCAGGAGAAGGGTGAGGCCCAGCAAGCCCAGAGAGAGCACCCCTTGCCAGGGGAGCCAACCCGGTCGTAACGTGATGTCGTAGGTGTGGCCCAAGGCTCGGACCAACTGGTCACCCAACAACGCCAGGATCAGCCAACTGGGGACGGACAGAGGCGTGTAACGCAGCCGGAGGGTCAGGTAGGCCATCGCCGCCGCGATAAGGACCAGTCCACTGACAAACCGCACCATTGGGTGATCCACCGTCAATGGCACCCGAGCCAGAAAGACCAGGGCGGCCAACCAGCGAGGGAATCCCTGTCCGTGACGGCGGGGGATGACGGCCGGGATCAGGAAAGCCAGAAAGGTCACAACCACCGCCAGGCCCGTAACGACGAGGGGAACGCGACCGGCGAAGATGGTATCGTAGATCAGGCCAAAGAGCACCGAGAACAGAACCCGAACCGCCTGTAAGAGGAAGAAGAGCACGGCTGTGGCTTCGATGGACTGCCACTGTTTGGGGTCAGTCATCGTGACCTCGCTGTAGAAGTTACAAATGGGGCAGGGACCTTGGTGGAAGGGACAGACCGAGGAGCGCGGTCCAGGATACGCCGATGGGAATCGTGGCTCTATTGTACCATACCCTTTCTGGAAGGCAACCCCTGGGTACGGGCAAAGCCTCGATCGTTCACCCTCTAATGCCCATCTAACGCTTATCTTTTGGATTTCTAATGGTTCTCTTGCGTCCGTCTAATGCGGGTCGGGTAAACTAAGGGCGGTTTAGGGCGGCGCACCTCGTGCGTCGCACCCCAACGTCCGTCGTGATCAGAGTCAGAAGGAGGTGAGAGCGATGGCCGAGCTGACCCGTTGGGAGCCCTTCCGTGAACTGATGTCCTTGCGCGAAGCGATGGATCGTCTCTTCGAAGAGAGCTTCGTCCGACCGGGATTCGGTCTGCTGGCTCCTGTCGCCGAGACGCTGGCGGTGGATATGTACGAGACCGATGATGCCATCATCGTCAAAGCTTCCATCCCCGGCATCAAGCCCGAGGACATTGACGTCTCGGTGACGGGCGATACCCTTACCATCAAAGGCGAGATCAAGGAAGACAAAGAGATCAAGGAGGAGCAGTACTACCGGCGTGAGCGGCGCTACGGCTCTTTCTGCCGCAACATCCCCCTGCCGGTGGCCATCCAGGCGGATAAAGCCGAAGCCGAGTTCGAACATGGCGTGCTGACCTTGCGGCTGCCCAAGGCCGAAGCGGTCAAACCCAAGACCATCAAGGTCAAAGCCAAGAAGTAGCCGGATACGGGGGCGTCCCCGTCGGCTGCAGGGGACGCCCCGCCATTCTTACGGCACCCCCCTCGGCGATAACAACGCGCGAGCCTGACGTGAATCCGTCCCATCATATGAGAAGGAGGTGGTGAGCGATGACCGTGATGCGTTGGTCCCCTGCCCGTGATCTGATGAGCCTGCGTGAGGCGATGGATCGGCTGTTCGAGGAAAGCTTCGTGCGTGTGGCCGAGCCCCGTCCTCGAGAGGGACGCCTGCCTATTGACGCCTACGCCACGTCGGAGGAGATCGTGATCGTCGCCCCTCTGCCCGGCGCCACCCCCGATGACGTGGAGATCACACTGGATGGGGACATGCTGACCATCCGGGCCGAACTGCCGGCCCCGCTGGAGAACGTGGACTACATCTTTCAGGAACGGGCCTATGGCACCTTCAGCCGGACGCTGACCCTCAACGTGCCTGTGGACCGCGATCAGATCGAGGCAACCTTCCAGAACGGCCTACTGACGCTGACGCTGCCCAAGGCTGAGGCCGTGCGCCCCAAGACGATCAAGGTGAAGGCCAAGAAGTAGATAGCGGACCAGGTGGACACAGATCTATCCAGAGCTTCGAGGAACAGAAGGCCAAGAGCCACGGGAGAAACCGTGGCTCTCTTTTTCCCCCTCGTCCTTCAATCTTCTCAGTGCCGCGCAGACCTCTTTCCAACGCCCATCCTCAAGGAACGCAAGGGGTCTGGTACCATCCAGCGGGGTTGGACCAACTCCCGCAGTTGAGGAAGGGCTGCCTCGGCAGCAGCCTCGCCTGCCGCGATCACGTCTCGGGCCCGCCCAAAGCCCGACAGGATACTCACCTCGGCGGGGATGGCAGGCCGGAGCAGGAGGTCAGGCTGAACCTCGGCCAGCTTGCGCTCCTGCAATGCTTCCATCATCACCTCCAACGCTTCGCTAAAGATCTCCACCCACTGGATCAGGACGCCGGGGACAAAGCGATGCTTCCCAACAGTCTGCCAGAAAGCGGCTTCCTGGGTTCGGGCGGTCACGTCTACGGCGATGATTACCTCGCCTCCCAGGTCCCGTGCTACATCCACCGGCAGGTTGTTGAGCACACCGCCATCCACCAACCGAGCCTCCCCCTGGTTCACAGGGACGAAGAGGCCCGGTAGCGAGATGGTGGCCCGGATGGCAGCCGCTACCGACCCCTCCTGCAGGATCACCTCCTGTCCGCTGTGCAGGTCCACCGCCACCAAGGCCAGCGGGTGGGATAGGTCAGCGAAGGTGGCACCATTCAGAAGTCGCTCAAAGTAGTCCTGGACCCGCTTGCCCTCCAGCAGCCCTCCCTGGCCCGGGGCGGGATCGGCCAGGCGGACGAGCTGCCGCACTTGCGAGAGCGCCAGCGCCTCCTGCTCCAGTGTCTCAGGGCTGACACCCGCAGCGTAAGCCGCAGCCACAACCCCTCCCATACTGGTGCCAGCCAAGCAATCCACTGGGATGCCTTCTCGCTCCAGGACCTTGAGCACACCGATGTGAGCCAACCCCCGGGCTCCACCCCCGCTCAGGGCCAGCCCAACTCGGGGCCGACGATAGATCTTCCCGGCCAGTCGCTTTCCTTTCGCTCGCATCACAACCCCTTTCCTTCCAGAAGCACGCGCAGGCTGCGCAGTAGGATTCCCCCATCGTAGAGGAGCCGTCGCCAGGGGCCCATCTTCCGCACCTGGGCCACGTAAGCGTAGTCCAGGGCGATCTCCTCATCGAAACTTTTGGTGCGCCCCTTATGCACTTGCTGCAGCCCCACCAGGCCCGCTCGCGCCAGCCGCTTGCGCACGATCCCTTCGGCCAGCTCCCGCTCGTACTCAAAGGGAGCCGGCGGGCGTGGACCCACGAAGCTCATCTCGCCCCGCAGGATGTTGAGGAGCTGAGGGA
>WFUY01000164.1 GCA_015484715.1 Thermoflexales bacterium
CTGGGGCGGTGGAGCTACGCCGAGATCGCCCGTCGGCTCGTTGCCTTGGGGTTGGTCGTTTCCATTGCCGTCAGCACCATCGCCCGCCGGCCGGCCGCCGAGAAGCTGAAGCCGTGGCGCTACCACACCTGGCAGCACATCTTGGACCCCCGGGCCTTCTTGGAGCGGGCTCGCCCCATCCTGAACCTCTACCGGAAGGCTCAGGCCCTGTGGGAAGAAGGCGTATGGGTGGTCTGTGTGGATGAGAAGACTTCCATTCAAGCTCGCCAACGGACGCCTCCTCCCGAGCCGGCCATTCCGGGGCAACCGGTGCATATCCCCTCCCGTTACCGGCGCCGTGGGGCCTGGCAACGGTTCGCCGGATTGAGCGTGGTGGATGGGATGGTCTTTGGGCAATGTCGGGAGCGAAAGCGCTTCGTGGACTTCCAAGCCTTCCTGCTGGAGACGCTCTTCCCGGAGGCCTTGAAGCGGGGGGGTCGCACCCTGGTGCTTATCTTGGACAACAGCACCACCCACGCCCCCAAGTGGTGGGAAGGATGGCTGCAGGAACAACTCGATAGGAACGAACTTGTGCAAAGCTGTACTAAGGACTGAAAACCACAGGAGCGTTTGCTATGTCCACCAAGAATCCCTTCAAGCTGACCTACGCGACGATGTTCAGCCCGCCTGAGGAACTGCACACCCGCTACGAAGCCGCTCTGGCCGATGTCCGGGCCCGGCTGGGCCAGGAGCACGGCATGCTCATCGCCGGCCAGGACCGCTTCGCCGAGGAGAAGTTCGAGGACCGCTCCCCCATAGACACCAGCCTGGTGCTGGGCCTCTTCCAGAAGGGCACCCGCAAGGATGTGGAAGACGCCCTGGCCGCTGCCCGCCGGGCCTTCCCCCACTGGAGCCGGATGAAGTGGCAGGACCGCGTGGCCCTGATCCGCAAGGCGGCCGATCTCCTCGACGAGCGGATCTTTGAGATCGGGGCCGTCCTCTCGCTGGAGGTGGGCAAGAACCGGATGGAAGCGCTGGCCGACATCGCCGAGGCCATCGAATTGATGCGCTACGCCTGCCATCAGATGGAGAAGAACCACGGCTTCATCGTGGAGATGGGCCGCGATCCGCTGGTAGGCTACCGGGCGACCAACGTCTCCGTGCTGCGCCCCTACGGCGTCTGGGTGGTGATCAGCCCCTTCAACTTCCCCGCCGCGCTGACAGGAGGGCCGGTGGGGGCCGCGTTGGTGGCGGGCAACACGGTGGTGATGAAGCCGGCCACCGACACCCCTTGGACCGCGCGGCTGCTGGCCGAGGCCTTCCGGGACGCCGGCTTCCCCGACGGGGTCGTCAACTACGTCACCGGCCCCGGCAGCAGCGTGGGCCAGGCCCTGATCGAGAGCCCGGAGGTGGACGGCATCACCTTCACCGGCTCCTACGACGTGGGGATGCAGATCTACCGCACCTTCGCCCAGGGGGTCTACCCCCGCCCTATCATCCTGGAGATGGGGGGCAAGAATCCGGCCATCGTCTCCCGCAACGCCGACCTGGAGCGGGCCGCCCTGGGCATCGTCCGCTCTGCCTTCGGCCTGCAGGGCCAGAAGTGCTCGGCCTGCTCGCGGGTCTACATCGAAGCGCCCGTCTACGACGCGCTGGTGGAGCGGATCGTCACGCTGACCAACAAGCTGACCATCGGCGATCCCACCCGGCGTGAGGTCTTTATGGGGCCGGTGATCAACCGGCGGGCCTACCAGGACTTCCGGGCCTACACCGAGGAGCTTTCCCAGGCCGGCACCTTCCTCACCGGTGGCCGGGTGCTCACCGAGGGCGAGTACGCCAAGGGCTACTTCTGCACGCCCACGGTGGTGGCCGACGTGCCTGTGGATCACCGGCTGTGGAAGCATGAGATGTTCCTCCCCATCACGATGGTGCACAAGGTGAACGACCTGGAAGAGGCGATGACGCTGGCCAACGATGTGATCTATGGCCTGACGGCCGGCTTCTACGGCTCCAAGGAGGAAGCCGCCTGGTTCTTCGAGCGGATCGAGGCCGGCGTCACCTACGTCAACCGGCCCCAGGGGGCGACGACGGGGGCCTGGCCGGGCTACCAGCCCTTCGGTGGCTGGAAGGCCTCGGGGGCCACCGGGAAGAACGCCGGAGGCCACTACTACCTGCCCCTCTACTTGCGGGAGCAGGTGCAGACGATCATCGAATAGAGAGCGCCGGAGAAAGACGTGAACCGACTCCCCCCGTAGGCGGGGCGAGCGTTGGGCACCGGTGAGCGGATGGGGTATCCTCAGGGGATGAACGAGGACCTACTACGTCGGTTGCGCCAATTGGGCGTCGTCAAGGGGACGGGCCGGCTGAAGCCTCCGCCGCCGCCATCCCGACCCGTCCCCCAAGCCGAACTGCCCGGAGAAACGGTCGAGACCCCCTACGGCCCCTGCCACGTGGTGGAGACCCGCTATCCAGGGGATCACCGCCACGGCCCTACCCCTCTCCGGAGCCTGCTCGACTGCCCATCGGCCACGCTGGCCCACCTGGCCGACTTGCCGGACTTGGCGGAGGTGGACCTGAGCCGGCTCTTCTTCCTGGACACGGAGACGACGGGGCTCGCCGGCGGAACGGGCACCATCCCCTTCCTCGTCGGCCTCGGGCGCTTCGAGGGCGGCCAGTTCGTCCTGCGCCAGTACTTCCTGCGTGACCCTGATCAGGAGCGGGCGATGCTCCACCTGCTGTCCCACCAGATGGAAC
>WFUY01000165.1 GCA_015484715.1 Thermoflexales bacterium
CCGTGTAGTCATCCACCTTCTCGATGGACTCCAAGGGGGCGATGAGCCCCTTGCGGGGAGAGGTGTGGGGCTCGGGGTACTCGATGGCGTTCTCCTGGATGATCCGGTTGAAGGTGAAGACCACGTCGTCGGCCGTCATCTCGGTGCCGTCGTGGAACTTGACCCCTTGGCGGAGCTTGACCTCCAACGTCGTGTCGTCGAGCCAGGTCATCTCCTCGGCCAACTCCAGGTGGACGCCGCTGCGGGTGTCGCGGGTGACCAAGCCGTCGAACATATTGCGGATCACCGTCTCCGTCGTCCGATGGCGGTAGTCCGCCGGGTCCAGGGAGACCGGGGCGCTGGCCAGGCCCACGATGAGGGTCTGGCGCTTCGGCTCCGGCGTCGGGGTCACCACCTTCTCGACCTCGACGATCTTCGTCTCGATGATCTTCTCGCCCTCTTTTTCAACCACCTGGGTGACGACGATGGTCTTCTCGATGACCTCGGGTGTGGGTTGAGCGCAGGCCCCCAGGATGAGGGCGAAGAGCAAGAGCGCAACCAGAACGGGCCACTTTCTGGCGAGCATGCTTCCTCCCTCCTTTGCTCTGCTTCACTCATAGGTCGGGCTTAGGCGGTTTGATCGGGGCACAGATCGGCTCTTTGCACCAATCACCTCCTTTCGCAGCGATGGTGTAGGTTAGACCACATCGTCTGGCGCGATGTCTGCGGATGGCGTGTGGAATGGGTTCTTCAGCTGCTGGTCAGACGCACAGTGGATAGAAGCGACTTGTGGGACAGGCCCGAGGCCTGCCGGCAGCTTCGTCGGTTGGGATTTTCGAGGGGGATAGACCGGCCCAGGGCCAGAGAGGGTCCTGGGCCAGTCACAGAACACCTGAGCCGGAACGGGCGAGGTTGGTGGTTCAGACGGGTAACGACGTCTGCTCCTATTTTACACTACTTTGGGGTCCATCGTCAAGGGGCTTTTGCCTTTTCCTCGCGCTTTAGGCCTCCCCGACATCCCCCTCCCGCAGGTCGCAAGGTGCCCGGCGATCAACGGCTTACCGGCAGCGGCCTACGACGCGCTTTAAGCCTAGGAGCGGTACTAGTGGCTGCCCCCTACTTCCCAAGCACGCACCGGGATTGGCAGGGGAGAAGAGCTATGCTACAATTCAGCCTACCCTCCCGCAGGTCACCGGTCGAGGGCGCTTTCAGCCCCGATGGGCTGTTGGAAGCACGGTTTTGCGTCGGAAACGCGCCTAACCTGCGGGAGGGTGAACACGGGTGTCAGGACCTGGGAGCGGGGAGGATGGGTGAACGGCAGTGGTCCCCAGAGCAGATGGAGGCAGCGCGGGCCTATTGGCGCCGGCGGGAGGAGCAGGCGCGGCTAGCCCGCGAAGCCCTGCGTCAGCAGCGTCGCCGGGCCGTCCGGGAGGCGGTGCAGCGGCTGGCACCGGCCTTCCCTGCTGTGCGGGCGGTCTTCCTCTACGGTTCACTGGCCCGTCCTGAAGCCTTCCGCCCCGAGTCCGACGTGGACTTGGCCGTGCTCTGCGACGATTTGGAGACGGAGGGGCGCTTCTGGCGGGCGTTGGAGAGGGCCTTGAGGCTCAACGTGGACCTGCGCCCCTGCACCGGCACCGTGGCCGAAGCGGTGGAAGCCTACGGGGAGTGTCTCTATGAACGGAAAGATGATCCTTCTGAAGCGAAGCATCGAGAAGGACCTGGAAGCCCTTGAGCATCTCTTCGCGCTGCTGGAAGAGACGGCACTGCCCGAAGAGCCGTCAGAAGAAATGCTGATCGTCTTGGGCTACCGGTTGCATAACCTCTACAACGCTTTTGAGAACATCTTCCGGGCCATCGCTCAGGCCTTTGAGGGCCTTCCCTCGGCCGAGGAAGCCTGGCATCAGCGGCTTTTGGAGCAGATGAGTATGGACCTATCGCCACTGCGACCGGCCGTGATCAACGCGGAAATGCTCGATGGGCTGGATGAACTGCGTCGTTTTCGCCATCTCTTCCGCCATGCCTACACCCTGAAACTAGACCCCGAACGGCTACGGTTGGTCTTACGGAAGGCCGAGCAGGTGGGTAAGCACTATCGGGGATCTTTAAAAGCTTTCCTCGCTTTCTTGGACGGGCTGATCGAGAGCCCTTGAGAACCGAGGGGAGCCTTTTTCGCCTTACGAGGGAGAGAGAAACCTGGTACTTCTTCAAGGTGATGCTGACCGGTCGAATCGTTTCCTGCGGGAACACTTCTCTCCGTTCAATCCGCTCTCTTAATCCGTTGACAGCAGTTCGTTTGGGAACGGAAGGCTGTCAGCGGATTTGGGAACGGATTGAGCGGATGGGAGACGACTGCTCTGTAAGCGGTTTTAAAGGAAGGGAATCGAGCACTTCGGAATGCTCCAAGGCCAGGGGTACG
>WFUY01000166.1 GCA_015484715.1 Thermoflexales bacterium
ACCTGGCTGCGCGACGACCACCGGGTCCCCTGTCCGCAGCCCCGAGGCCATCGCCTCCGCGAACTGCTCGCTGTGGAGCATCAGGGTGACGCGCAGGGTGAGCTGGCCGGCCTCGGCCAGGGCCTGGTAGTCCTGCCTGATGACCGGCACGTCGTTGCGAAAGGGGATCTCGTGGACGCCCGTCAGGCCGGCCGTGTTGGCCCGGGCCATCACCTGGCGCAGCAGGGAGCGGCGCTTCTCCGGGGGCGGCGGGGGGATGGCCTGCATCAGCAGGTCCACGGCGGCCTCGCTGACCAGGCCGCTGGGTTCGCCGTTGGGGAGGCGGTGGATCAGGCCGCCGGGGGGATCGGGGGTTTGGGCCGTGATGCCGGCCCGGAGCAACGCCCGGCTGTTGGCCCAGGCCGTGTGGCCGTCGTGGCGCAGCAGTACGACCGGGTGGTGGGGGGAAACGCCGTCCAGTTGGGCTCGGGAGGGCCGCCAGCCGGGCCAGCGGTGCTCGTCCCAGCCGAAGCCGACGAGCCACTGGCCCGGCTCCGTCCGGCGCAGGCAACCGGCGACGGCGGTGAGGATGGCTTGGGGGGAAGGCAGGGCTTCCAGGGAGAGGCTATCCTGGAGCAGCGCCGTCTGCAAGAGGTGGACGTGGGCATCCACGAAGCCCGGTACCACCGTTCGCCCTTCCAGGTTGATCGCCTCGCCCCCGGGGCCCAGCAGGTCGCGCATCGCCTCATCGTCGCCGATGGCCAGGATGCGCTCACCGGCGATGGCGATGGCGCTGGCTCGGGGGCGAGCGGTGTCCATCGTGTAAAGGCGACCGTTGTAGAGCACCCGGTCGGCTTTCACGGTCCATCTCTCCTAAGCATCACCGCCCCCATCCTGCCTCATAGGCTGCCGACCGTGGGTTGCCGTCCGCATCCGGCTCACGCCGGCGGTTGGAAGCTGAGGATCGTCTGGGTACCGTAGAGGAAAGCAGCCACGCCGAGGACGATCCCGAGGATGGCGATCCATCGCTTAAAGGGGTGGACCGCCTCGAAGTCGGTCAGCACCGCCCAGGCTCCGGTCAGGGCGTGGAGCAGGACAACGAAGAGGAAAGCGATGTCTATGGCCTTCCACTCGGGCCGAGCCAACCGCTCCAGGATGCGTTCGAAAGTGATATGGAAGGGCGGGTAGTGGACCACGATCATGTGCAACGTGAGGAAGACGAGCAGCGCGATGGCCGTCCAGCGCTGAATCTGCCAGAGACGCATAGTTCAACTCCTTTCCTCCTACCCCTGTCCCTCGAGCATGAAGAGCAGGATGGGAACGCCGCCGGCGATGGTCAGGATCACCGCCACAACGAAGATGGCGTAGAAGAGGCTGCGGTTGTACTCCGGCACGTTGAAGTAGTGGACGATCAGAAGGCGGATGCCGTCCACGGCGTGGTAGACGACCGCCGCCAGGAGCCCGACCTCGGCCAGCTTGAAGATGGGCTGTTGGACAAAGTCGAGCGTCGCGTTGAAGGAGTCCGGTCCTCCTGTGGCCGAGCCGATCACCAGGATGTGCAGGAACAGGTAGATGACCAGCGCTACTCCTGTGATGCGGCGCAGCAGGAAACTGATGAAGCCTGTGGTCTTGTACATCAATCCCCTCCTTCTGCCGGTGTCTGCTCAGCTCGCCGGCCGAATCGGTTCGGTGAGGTGCTTTTGGCGCTCGGCCCGGGCGGCGACGATCTGGTCTCGTTTCTGGACCATCTTGCGCAGGGTCTCGATGGCCTTGGTGGGGTTCAGCCCTTTGGGGCAGGCCTCGATGCAGTTGAAGATGGTGTGGCATCGGAAGACCCCCTCGCTGCCCCCCACGATCTCCAACCGCTCCCCCACGATGCTGTCCCGGGGGTCCATCACCCGCAGGAAGGTCTTGAGCAGCGCGTGGGGGCCGATGTACTTCTTGTTGAAGGCGACGACGGTGCAGGCCGAGTAGCACGCGCCGCACATAATACAGATCTCGGCGTCTTCGAAGGCAGCGACCTCCTCGGGGGAGACCCGGAACTCCTTCTCGGGTACCTCATCAGGGGGAACCAGCCAGGGCTTCACGCGCTCGTACTGCTCCCAGAAGGCGGTCTGGTCCACCACCAGGTCCTTGAGAATGGGCAGGTAGGGCAGCGGCTCGATGGTGAGGCGTCCCTTTCGGTCCAGGAGGGGCTCCACCTGGGTCTTGCAGGCCAGCCGGTTCCGTCCGTTGATGCGCACGGCGCAGGAGCCGCAGATGGCGCTCCGGCAGGAGTAGCGGAAGGTCAGGCTCCCGTCTATTTCGGCCTTGATGTAGAGCAGACTGTCCAGGACCGTCATACCCGGCTGGAGCTCAAACCGGAACTCCTGGAAGTGGGGTTTGCGGTCCTTCTCCGGGTCGAACCGTTTGATGCGGAAGGTTACGGTGCGATTGGCGCCCATGCTGCTATCTCCTCTTGATGCGTTCAGTACTTTCGCTCCTGAGGCGGGTAGCGATCCCAGAAGATGGTCACCGGCTTGTAGCTCAGGCGGGGGCCCTCTTCGGTCTTGTGGGCCATCGTGTGCTTCAGCCAGTTCTCGTCGTCCCGCTTGGGGAAGTCGGTCCGGTAGTGGGCTCCCCGGCTCTCCCGGCGGGCCAAGGCACCGGCGGCGGTGACCTCGCTGAAGGTCAGCAGGTGCTCGATCTCCAGCACGTTCAGCAGCTCCGAGTTGAAGCGCCGGCTCTTGTCCATCATGCGGATGTTGCGGAACCGCTGCTGCAGGGAGCGGATCTTCTCCAGGGCGTGCTTCAGCTTCTCCTCGTCGCGGAAGATGCCGACGTAGTTGGTCATCGTCTCCTTCAGTTCTTCGGCGATCTTGTAGGGCGATTCGTTGCCGTCGCTCTCGATCAGCCGCCGGATCCGTTCCTGGGCCCGCTCCAGGGTGCCGCCGGGAACGGGATGCAGCTTGGCCCCATCCTGGACGAAGCGGGCCATCGCTTCGCCGGCGCGCCTCCCGAAGACGGAGGCCTCCAGCAGGCTGTTGGTGCCCAGCCGGTTGGCCCCGTGGACGCTGACGCAGGCGCACTCGCCGGCAGCGTAGAAGCCGGTCACCAGGTTCCCCTCGGCGTCGGCCAGCACCTCACCATCCACGGTGGTCGGGATGCCCCCCATCGTGTAGTGGGCCGTCGGCTGGATGGGGATGGGCTTCTCGATGGGGTCCACGCCGATGAAGTCAATGGCGAGCTGGCGGATCTGGGGGAGGCGCGACATGATCTTCTCCTCGCCCAGGTGGCGCAGGTCCAAATAGAGGTAGTCCTCGCCATTGATGCCCCGGCCCTCGTTGATCTCCGTCTGCTCGGCCCGGCTCACCAGGTCGCGGGGAGCCAGCTCCATCCGGTCGGGGGCGTAGCGCTCCATAAAGCGCTCGCCGTCGCGGTTGATGAGGTAGCCGCCCTCGCCCCGGCAGGCCTCACTCATCAGGATGCCCTGGCGGTAGAGGCCGGTGGGGTGGAACTGGAAGAACTCCATGTCCATCAGCGGGACTCCGGCGTTGTAGGCGATGGCCACCCCATCTCCGGTGTTGGCGTAGGCGTTGGAGGTGATCTTGAAAGCCCGGCCTGCGCCGCCGGTGCCGAACATTACCGCCTTGGCCCGCATTACGTGGAGTTCGCCCGTGTTGATCTCCAGGGCGATGAGCCCCCGGCAGACGTTGTCCTCGATGATCAGGTCCAGGGCGTACCACTCGCTGTAGAAGGTCACGCCGTGGCGCAGGGCTTGCTCGTGGACGGTGTGCAGCAGCACGTGGCCCGTCCGGTCGGCGGCGTAGCAAGCGCGGGGGGCCGAGTGGCCACCGAACCAGCGCTGAGCGATGCGGCCGTCGGACAGCCGGCTGAAGACGCAGCCCATATGCTCGTACTCGTAGATGACGTGGGGTGCGTCCTTGACGAAGATCTCAATGGCGTCCTGGTCCCCCAGCCAGTCGGAGCCCTTGATGGTGTCGAACATATGCAGCTCCCAACTGTCCGGGATGGCCTCGGGATCGTTCTCCGGGGTCGGTTCGATGGGGCCTCGGGGGCCGCTGCCCGGGACAGGACGCACGTTGGACAGGCTGGCCGCGATGCCGCCCTGGGCCGCTCCGCTGTGGGAGCGCAGAGGGTAGATCTTGGAGATGACTCCGATGTTGGTGACCCCCTGCCGGCTGGCGGCCAGGGCGGCCCAGGTCCCCGCCAGCCCGGCTCCGACGATGACAATATCGTGTGTGATCTCCATTGGCTCTCTCCTTCAGGGTTGGAGGTGGAAGCTCCCAGAAGTTCTGCTGGCTTAGGGTTCTGCCAGGTTGGTGGTCTCTACAGCGACGACCGATTTGACCTGGGGGAAGAACTGGGTCACGGTGCCGGCGATCCAGCCGTGCAGCGTGGTCGCCGAGAGGGGGCAGCCCTCGCAGGCGCCGCCCATCTTGACCTTGAGCGTGTCTCCCTCCAGGGCGACCATCTTGACCCATCCACCGTGGTAGTGCTCGATGTAGTCGCTCAAGATGCGGATGAGGGCTTCCAGCCGCTCCTCGGTCGAGGCCTCGCTGGGGATGTCCGACGTGTCCGGTTGGGCACCGGCAATCAGGCGGGTCATCGCGTCACCTCCTTCAGGAGTGTCCGGTGTGTCCGGTGGGGCACCGGGCTGGTTGTGTCCCTATGGG
>WFUY01000167.1 GCA_015484715.1 Thermoflexales bacterium
ATGCTGGGACTGGCCCTGCTGGCCGCACTGGCCCTGACCCAGTGCAAGCCTGCAGCCACCCCCACGCCCACCACCGCTCCCGCCAAGGCTGGTGAGGCTGCCACCCCAACCTCCCCTCCGCCACCCAAGGAGGTGAAGATCGTCTACTGGGAGCAGGAGGGGGACGAGGTAGACGTCTTCCTCGATGAGCTGGTCAACAAGTTCATGGAGGAGCACCCCAATATCACCGTCGAGCGGGTCCACTACGGGAACGAGGAGCTGCGGGACCAGTTCCAGACCGCCGGGCTGGCGGGCGCGGCACCGGAGTTGGTCCGCGTCCCCAACGACTTCGCCGGCCCCTTCAGCTCCCTGCAACTGGTCCTGCCCATTGATGAGGTCTTCGACAAGGCGTTCCTGGATACCCTTGACCCCCTCGCCATCCAGGCCTCTCGGGTGGCCGGCGTGGACTGGGGTGTGCCCGACAACTACGGCAACCACCTGATGCTCCTCTACAACAAGGACCTGGTCTCCGAGCCCCCCAAGACCACCGACGAGCTGATCGAGATGGCCAAGGGGCTCACCAAGGATGAGGACGGCGACGGGGAACCCGACCAGTGGGGATTCGCCTACAACCTCAACGAGCCCTTCTGGCTGGCCCCCTGGATCGGCGGGTTCGGCGGCTGGCCACTGAACGAGGAAGACCAGCCCGACCTGGGGAGCGAGGCCGTCGTCAAGGCCCTGCAGTTCGTCCGCGACCTCAAGTGGACCCACAAGATCGTCCCCGTGGAGTGCGACTACAACTGCGCCGACACCCTCTTCAAAGAGGGCAAAGCAGCGATGATCATCAACGGCGACTGGTCCTTGGGCGGGTACGCCGAGGTCCTGGGCGACAAGCTGGGCGTGGCCCCCATCCCTGAGATCCCCGGCTACGGCTGGCCCAGCCCGATGACCTCGGGCAAGTACTGGATGGTCAGCAAGCAGGTCAAGGACGACCCCGACAAGCTGGCAGCGGTCAAGACCTTCGTCGAGTACATGTGCTCCAAGGAGGTGCAGAAGCAATGGCTGGAGAAGTTCAAGCGGCTGCCCTCCAACAAGGAGCTCCAGAGCGACCCCGCCATCACCTCCGACCCCATCCTGGCCGGCTCGATGGCGCAGCTCCAGAAAGGGCGGGGCATGCCGGCCGCGCCTGAGATGCGCTGTGCTTGGGACGCCATGCGGCCCAACCTGGAAGCAGTCATGGCGGACTCCATCACCCCCGAGGAGGCTGCCGCCAAGATGCAGGAGGAAGCCACCCGCTGCGTCCAGGAGATGCAGGGTGGTTAGCCAGACAAATGGCATTCCGAGGGAGGGCTCCCTACCCTCCCTCGGAACTCCTTCCCCGGCCCCCTGTTCTACTGCATCTCTGACGGAGAAGGCCCATGATCAGCCTGACTCCCGAGATCATGCTCAACACCGTCGCCCAGATCGGCAAGTTCGTTCTCCTCATCGCCTTCATCATCCTGGGGACCGAAGCCATCCTCTACCTGGTGCTGAACCGCTGGCTGCACAGCCCTCGGGCCTTGGCCTACATGCTCCTGGCCCCCGCCTTCCTGGGAGTCCTCTTTCTCATCCTCTACCCTTTCGCCTTTGACATCTACCTGGCCTTCACCAACATGAGCATGAAGACCGCCCAGAACCCCTCTTTTGGGCTCCGATACGGCATCCGCAACTTCGTCAACGTCTTCACCAGCACGGTGGCCCACGAGGCCTCCTTCTGGGAGGTGCTTCTGCGGACCGTCCTCTGGACGGCCATCAACGTCTTCTTCCATGTGACCGGGGGGATGGCCTTGGCGCTGCTCCTCAACCGCCCGATGCGGCTGCGGGGCCTCTACCGCACCCTGCTGGTCTTCCCCTGGGCCATCCCCACCGTCATCGCGGCCATGGCGCTGCGCAACGAGTTCGACTACCGCTACGGGATGTTCAACCTCATCCTGCGCAACCTTGGCCTCTCCCCCCTCCCCTGGAAGCAGGACCCCTTCTGGGCCTTCGTCTCGGTGGTCCTCTCCAACATCTGGCTGGGCATCCCCTTTATGATGGTCATCATCCTGGGCGGTCTCCAGTCCATCTCCCAGGAGTTCTACGAGGCCGCCGAGATTGACGGGGCTTCCAACTGGCAGCGGTTCCGCCACATCACCCTGCCCTTGCTGCGCCCGGTGCTCACCCCCGCCGTCATCCTGGGGACCGTTTGGACCTTCAACCGGCTGGAGGTCATTTGGCTCATCACCGGCGGCGGCCCCCAGGAGAAGACGGACATCCTGGTCAGCTCGATGTACAAGGCCGCCTTTCAGTTCTACCGTTACGGATTTGCCGCCGCCTTCGCCCTGGTCATCTTCGCCTTCCTGCTGATCTTCGCCATCGTCTACATCCGGGTCAGTGGTGGTCTGAAAGGGGTGTATGAGTGATGCAGAAAAAGTCATCCCCTCGCTGGAAGCGCTTCTTCGTGCGGGCCCGGGGCGACAGCCCCTTCAAACGGCTGCTCATCCATCTCGCCCTCATCCTCGCCTGCGTCATCGCCGTCTACCCGATCCTGCGGGTCTTCGCCATCTCCCTGCGCCCGGGTGACCGGCTCCTCTCCACCAGCCTGGCCATCATCCCCCCCGACGCCACGCTGGACAACTACCGGGAGGTGCTCTTCGGCAACCCGGAGCTGAAGCGCCCGTCGGACTTCTTCCTGTGGATCTGGAACAGCCTGACCATCAGCCTCACCACCGCCCTCATCGGGGTCGCCCTGGCCTCCACCGCCGCCTACGCCTTCTCCCGCTTCAAATTTCCGGGGCGCGGGGTCGGGCTGGTCTTCCTGCTCACCACCCAGTTCATCCCGGCGGCCATGCTGCTCCTGCCCCTCTACATCATGCTGATCCGGCTGCGGCTCATCAACACCTACCTGGGCCTCATCATCGCCTACTCGGTGGGTTCCGTGCCCTTCAGCATCTGGCTCCTCAAGGGGTACTACGACACCATCCCCCCCGACCTAGAGGAAGCGGCGATGATTGACGGGGCCAGCCGGATGGGGGCCTTCTTCCGCGTCGTGCTCCCCCTCTCCACCCCCGCCCTGGCCATCGCCTTTCTCTTCAACTTTATGGGCTCCTGGAGCGAGTACATTGTGGCCCGGGTGGTGCTCCAGAACGCCAAGCTCTACACCTGGCCCCTGGGCATCTGGACCTACGCCGGCCAGTTCACCGTGGCCTGGGGGAAGTTCGCCGCCGCCTCCATCCTGATCGCCATCCCCGTCATGGCCCTCTTCCTCTACTCATCCAAGTGGCTCATCAGCGGCCTCACCCTGGGAGGAGTCAAAGGATGACCTCCACATCCCCCCCCGGCTGGGTCCAACATGCCGTCTTCTACCAGATCTTCCCCGACCGATTCGCCGCCAGCCCCCGGGTTCCCAAGCCCGCCAACCTGGAGCCCTGGGACGCGCCCCCCACCGTTCACGGGTACAAGGGGGGCGACCTGTGGGGGATCGTCGAGCACCTGGACTACCTGCAGGACCTGGGCGTCAACGCCCTCTACCTCAACCCCGTCTTCCGCTCGGCCTGCAACCACCGCTACCACCCCCACGACTACTACCAGGTGGACCCCCTCCTGGGGGGGAACGACGCCCTAAAGGCCCTGCTAGACCGGGCCCACCGGCGTGGCATCCGGGTCATCCTGGACGGCGTTTTCAACCACGTGGGGCGGGGCTTCTTTCCCTTCAACGACATCCTGGAGAACGGGGCCGCTTCCCCCTGGGTGGACTGGTTCACGGTCCACGAGTTCCCGCCCAACGCCTACGACCCCTCCAGCCC
>WFUY01000168.1 GCA_015484715.1 Thermoflexales bacterium
GACCTCCAGGGAGGGGTAGCGGACCCGCCGGCCGGTCAGCGCTGCCACCTCTCGGGCCACGCCGATGATGGAGAAGCAGCGGGCCAAGTTGGGCGTCAGGTCCAGGTCCAGGACGGCGTCGCCCAGGTAGTCGGCCAGGGGCTTGCCCACGGGGGCATCGTCGGGCAGGAGGAGGATGCCGGTGTGATCGTCGCCCAGCCCCAGCTCCTTCTCGGAGCAGACCATCGCCCGGGAGGGGACGCCCCGGATCTTGGTCTTCTTCAGCTTTTTGATCCGGGGCTCCTCGGCGTAGCCGTCGTAGAGGCGTGCCCCTTCCATAGCGAAGGCGACCTTGAGGTGCAGGTCGCTCCTGCCCCGGTAGGGGAAGAGGTTGGGCGCACCCGTGACGACGGTCTCGTGCCGGTCCGCGCCGTAGTTGACAACGGCCAGCACCAGCCGGTCGGCGTTGGGGTGGGGTCGGATCTCGACGATCTCGCCCACCAGGACCCGTTCCCGATCCCAGACCAGGTCGGCTCCGGGGAGGCCCAGGTACTCGACGCGGGCCACCTCCAGGCCGGCCAAGGTCAGGCGCTCGGCGAGGCTCTCCAGGGAGAGGGGTACGTCCACGTACTCTTTGAGCCAGGATAGGGGTACTCTCATCAGATCACTCCTGTCAGATAGGCGGCGATGAGGCGACGCGGTGATGAGGCAGCGAGGCAACGAGGGAACGGGGCAGCGAGGCAACGAGGGAATGAGGCAACAAGGCTACGAGGTATCAAGGTAAGGATGGCTGTCTTCCCCCACGGCTTCGCCGGGGTCTGGAGGGGGATAGACCTCCTCATCTGCGACTTCGTAAACGACACGAAGTTCCCGGACCAGGAGATTGCGGCCAGGTTCATCTTCGCCCTGGCGGCGGCGCTTCAGGAAGTCAATGTAGCCGTTGAGCAATCGCCGCACTTCATCGGCCAAGGCTCGCATCTCTGCGTAGAGGCCGTGGGGAATGTAGCCCAGGTCCATCGCGGTAATCAAGTGATTGACCGTCTCATCGAGGGAGCCACGGGCATTGTAGCAGAACCGGATGACATCCCCATAGTAGTAGCGCCCATACCCCTCGGCAATGTTGGCCATCACACTTTTGGAGGATGCACGCATCTGGTGGGCCAATCCCCATTTCTCCTCGGGCGGCAGCAGCGGAACAACCTGCCGGTGGACCGCGATCATCAGGGTCCGCGCCTTCTGCCATACCTTCAGCCCCTCAAAGCCTCGCTTGGTCACCACGCCCCCTTTCCCCTCACTGCCTCATCCCTCACCAACTTGGTGCCTCATTCCTCATTACCTCGTTGCCTCTTCCTTGCCTTATTACCTCAGTGCCTCCTCACCTCGTTGCCTCTTCCCTCAGAATTGCTCCAAAAACCTCAAATCATTCCCCCAGAAGTACCGGATGTCGTTGATGCCGTACTTGAGCATGGCGATCCGCTCCGGGCCCATGCCGAAGGCGAAGCCGGAGTAGACGTTGGGGTCGTAGCCGCCGTTGCGCAGCACCACCGGATGGACCATCCCCGCCCCCATGATCTCCAGCCAGCCGGTATGCTTGCAGACGGGGCACCCCTCCCCGCCGCAGAGGATGCACTGGATGTCCATCTCCACGCTGGGCTCGGTGAAGGGGAAGTGGGAGCAGCGGAAACGGTAGGGGCGGTCCTCGCCGAAGAGCTGCCGGGCGAACTCGACCAGCGTCCCCTTCAGGTCGGTCATCGTGATCCGCCGTCCCACGGCCAGCCCCTCGACCTGGTTGAACTGGATCTCTGAGCGGGCCGTGATCTGCTCATAGCGGTAGCACATCCCCGGCAGGATGACGCGGATGGGATGGGGGGCGTACTCCCGCATAGCGTGGATCTGGCCGGGGGAGGTGTGGGTGCGCAGCAGCACCCCTGGCTCGGTGGTGTAGAAGGTGTCCCACATATCGCGGGCCGGATGGTGGGGCGGCATGTTCAGCAATTGGAAGTTGTACTCATCCGTCTCCACGTCCCGGCTGCGGTAGACCTGGAACCCCATCCGGGTGAGGATGGCGACGATCTCCCGCAAGATGCGGGTGCTGGGATGAAGCCGGCCTCGGGGGAGGGGCCGGCCCGGCAGCGTCACGTCAATGGCCCCCGCCTCTACCTCGCGGGCGATCTCCGCCTCCTTGATGGCCCGGCTGCGGGCCTGGAAGGCCGCCTCCAGGGCCGCCTTGACCTCGTTGGCCCGGCGACCGAAGGCCGGTCGCTCTTCCTTGGGGAGCTCCCCCACCCGGCGCACCATCTGGGTGACCGCGCCCTTGCGGCCCAGATAGCGGCTGTACCAGGCCGAGAGCCCCTCGCTATCGGCCACAGCCTCCAAGGCGTTTCGAGCCTCTTCGTACAGACGGTCCAGCGCCTCCAGCATCGTCTCATCTCCTTGAGATGTCGTCGAACCGTAACTGTTCACCCTCCCTCAGGTTAGGCGCGTTTCCGACGCGAAACCGTGCTTCAAATAGCCCATCGGGGCTGAAAGCGCCCTCGACCGGTGACCTGCGGGAGGGTAGACTGACAGATACGTCGAA
>WFUY01000169.1 GCA_015484715.1 Thermoflexales bacterium
CCATCCGTCCCCATCTTTCCACCCCCCCCTTGCTCTCCGCGATGGATAGCTGGGACCCCCATCCCCCTTCCTCTTGCTGCTTCCACCGGATGCGTCGTCCGGCGGCGGCCCGACATAGGCCGTCAACGCTCGACGCGCATCGGCATGATCACGTGCAGGAACTCTACCTCCCCCACCGGGCGGATGACGCCGGGGCTCCGAGGGTTGGTGGTCTCCAGGACCACCTCCGGCGTCTCGACGACCGAGAGCACATCCATCAGGTAGCGGACGTTGAAGGCGATCTCGATCTCCGGTCCCTCCACCGTCGCCACCACCTCGCTGGCGTTGTCCCCCCGCTCGTCGGAGCGGGCCGTCACGATCAGGGAGCCCGGCTGAAGCTCTCCGCCGGGGATGATCTTCAGCCAGGCGGTGTTGGCCACGTCCCGGGCGAAGATGCTGGCCCGCTTGCAGGCTTGCAAGAACGCCTCGGTGTTGACCACGGTCCGGGTCTCGTACTGGGTAGGGATGATCCGCCGGTAGTCGGGGAACTGCATATCAATGAGCTGGCTGACCAGATCGGCGTTGGTGAGCCGGAAGATCACCTGGCCCCTCGAGGGCGTGACGGTCAACTGGACGGGCTCCTCCTGGTCGGCGAGGATCCGCCCCAACTCGGCCAGAGCCCGGGCCGGGATGAGGATGCTGACCGGCTCGGCGACCGGCTGGGGCAATCGGGCGGAGCGGAGGGAGAGGCGGAAACCATCGGCGGCCACCATCGTCACCTGGTCCCCCTCGAACTCCGTCAACACGCCGGTGAGCATCAACCGGCTCTCGTCCGTCGCCGCCGCGAAGGCGACCTGACGGATCATCTGCGCCAACGCCTCGGGGTCCAGGAGGACCTGGGAGTCCGGCTCCGGCTCTGGGATGATGGGAAACTCCTGGGCATCAATCCCTTTGAAGTTGGCCTGAGTACTCCCACAGGTCAACTGGAGGGTCTGGGTACGGACGGAGAGGGTCATCTCCACCGTCTCGGGCGGCAGAGTGTTCACAAAGTCAATGAAGGTGCGCGCCGGGACGGTGATCGCCCCATCTTCCTCCACTTTGGCTCCGATCCAGCAGTTGATGCTGGTCTCCAAGTTGGTAGCCGCGAGCTTGAGGCGGCCCTGATCGGTGCTGAGCAGGATGTAGGAGAGCACGGGCAGGGCTGTGCTCCGGCTGGCCACGGCACGCCCCACGATGCTCAGCCCTCTGGCCAGGTTCTCTTGCAGACAGGAGACTCTCATGCAGGAAACCTCCCGGTTCGTCCTATCGTATCAATCCCCGCGTGTGTCTATTCAGCCTACCCTCCTGCAGGTCACCGGTCGAAGGCGCTTTCAGCCCCGATGGGCTATTTGAAGCGCGGTTTCGCGTCGGAAACGCGCCTAACCTGCGGGAGGGTGAACAGTTGCCCCCGCGTTTCAAATATAGCATCAGTCGGCGAATTTGGCAAGTCGCTCAAACAGGAAAGAAGTTCACCCCCACCATCCCCGGCCCAGTATGGACGCCCAGGGCTGGGGAGAGCTCGCTGACGATCTCCTCGACGCAGATGAACTTCTCACCCACCATCGCCAGCAGCCGACGGGCCTCCTCGGGGGCCGCCACGTGGGTGACGGCGATTTTGATGCGGCTCCCAAAGGGAACCCGCTCCCCCATCAACCGGATCATCTGCCGATACGCTCCCAGGCGGCTGCGGGCTCGCCCCAGCGGGACGATGATCCCATCCTCCATCCCGATGAGGGGCTTGACGTTCATGAGGGAACCGACCAGGTGCTGCGCCCGACCGATGCGTCCACCCAGGTAGAGGTAGCGCAACGTATCCGCCGTCTGGATCATCGTCCCCTTGGCCGCTACCTCACGGGCGACCTGGGCGACCTTCTCCAGGGAGGCATTGGCCAGGGCCGCCCGCGCCGCCTCGATGGCCGCCCAACCGTGCACCATCGCCACCTGAAGGGTGTCCACCACCTCGATCCGCAGTTCCGGGAGCCGCTCCTGAGCCATCTCCTGGGCGACCAAGGCCGCCTGATAGGCCCCGCTCCCCTTGGAGGTCATATGGACGGTGACGATCTCTCGGGTTCGTTGGGCAACCCGCTTGAAAGCTGCCAGGTAGTCCCCGGGACCGGGATTGGCCGTCTTGGGCAACTGCTTCGCCTTCGGCAGCCACTCGAAGAACTCCCGTCGGCCCACATCCACCAGGTCTCGCAGCGTCGCCGTTCCCTTGTGGATGTAGTAGGGGACGACCTCGATCTTCAGCTTGCGGACCAACGCCTCAGGGATGCTAGCACAACTGTCCGTGATCACCTGGACCATAGGGCCCTCCTCGGCAGAGCTGTCAGACGGCAAAGTGGGATTCTGGAGCAGATTATAGCCCAAGCCCGAAGAGTTGTCCAGAACTTCCCGCACCTTCCCGCCGGGCACCTTGTGCCCGGCGATGGCAAGGACTTCCCGCACCCTCCCGCAGGTCCAAGGTGCCCGGCAATGGCAACGGCCCACCGGCATCGGCCTACGACGCGTTTTAGGTCGTGGGGAGAACCTGCGGGAGGGTTCCCCAAAAAGCCCTGGTCAGCGCCTTGACCTTCTTCCCCAACCAGAGTAGAATGAGGGCATACAGCCAGCAACCAGACCATCGGATCAGGAGTCATCCCTTATGCCTCCAGGACTGATACGCATCGAAGAAATCGCAGCCTACGAAGGCCAGGAAGTCACCATCCGGGGTTGGCTCTACAGCCGCACGGATAAAGGGCGCCTCCAGTTCCTGCGCCTCCGGGACGGCACCGGCATGGTCCAGGCCGTCGTCTTCAAGAAGGACGTCCCGCCTGATGTCTTCCGGGCTGCCCGGTCGCTCACCCAGGAGTCCTCCCTCATCGTCAGCGGTGTGGTGCGGGCCGATCAACGAGCCCCTGGCATCCCCGGCGGCTACGAGATCGGCGTCACCGATCTCCAGGTGGTCCAACGGGCCGAGGAGTACCCCATCCAGCTCAAGGAACACGGTCCCGACTTCCTGCTGGACCACCGCCACCTCTGGATCCGCTCCCCCCGCCAGTGGGCGATCCTGCGGGTGCGGGCCACGGTCATCCGGGCCATCCGAGACTGGCTGGACGATCACGGTTTCGTCAACCTAGACACGCCCATCCTAACGCCGGCCGCTTGCGAAGGGACGACGACCCTCTTCGAGACCGACTACTTCGGTGAGCCGGCCTATCTGACCCAGAGCGGCCAACTCTACAACGAAGCGACCATCGCCGCTTTCGGTCGGGTCTACTGCTTCGGCCCCACCTTCCGGGCCGAGAAGTCGAAGACCCGCCGCCACCTCACCGAGTTCTGGATGGTGGAACCTGAGATCGCCTACTGCGACCTGGATGAACTGATGGAGATCGAGGAGCAATTCGTCAGCTACATCGTCCAGAGAACGCTGCGGGAGCGGGCCGCAGAGCTGAAGCTGCTGGGACGGGACACGACACCGCTGGAGCGGGTGGTTCCCCCCTTCCCCCGCATCTCCTACGATGAGGCGCTGGAGTTGCTGGCCCAGATTCGGGAGGAGACCGAAGATGAGGCGCTTCGGGCGCTGTTGGAGATCGAGTGGGGAGATGACTTCGGCTCCCCCCACGAAACGGAACTGGCCCGGCGGTTCGACCGGCCCGTCTTCGTCTACGGCTATCCCACCCAGGCCAAGGCGTTCTACATGGAACCCTGGCCGGGCCGTCCCGAGGTCTCCAAGAGCGTGGACCTGCTGGCTCCCGAGGGATACGGTGAGATCACCGGCGGCAGCGAGCGGATCAGCGACCTGAAGCTGTTGGAAGAGCGCCTGGTGGAGCACAACCTGCCCCGCGAGGCCTTCGAGTGGTACCTGGACCTGCGCCGCTACGGCAGCGTGCCCCACAGTGGCTTTGGTTTGGGTGTAGAGCGCACGGTAGCCTGGATCTGCGGCATTGAGCACGTGCGGGAGACCATCCCCTTCCCGCGGATGCTCAAGCGAGCCTACCCATAGCGACGTTTCCGATGCTACGTACAGCCTTGTTTCTCCTCATCATCACCTTAATCGTCTGGTTCCTGCTCTGGACCTGGGAGATGGGGGATCCGGGTAAGGCCCTGCGGGCCATGGTGGACACCATCGTCCGGGCTATCCAGAAGGTGGGCAACGCCATTCGTCGTCCCATGTACCGCATCCTGCGCCGATTGCCGGGAATGGCGCTCTGGATGCCGGTGGGCCAGTAGGGGTCATCGTCTGGGGACTTCTGCCGCAAACCCGGCCTGGATACCTATGTCCGGGCCGGGGGAGCAAAGTCTTCAGGACCGCCCCCCAGCCGGGCGGTTCGGCCCGGTGGGCGGCCGGGAAGACGGCAAGACGTCGGCAGAGGGCACCGGGCTGCACCCCTCGCAAAGCAGTCAGGGAGAATCGGGTTATGAAAGGACGGGAAAGGCGCGGTGATTGGGGGATGGGTGTGTGGCGGGCCGTCGTCCTGCTGATCACCCTCCTCCTCCTCCGAGGCTACGTCGCCCTGGAGGATTGGGTGTTGGCCCAGATGGCAGGAGCACTGGAGCGAGACTTGCTGCTGGAGACGATCCCGTTGGTACTGCCGGGGCTGGCCGGCGCGGTCCTCTACCTGGGACTGCTGCCCCAGCCGCTCCGGTTCGGGTCCTTTCGCTTCAGCAGCGCCACCTTCGTCTTCCTGGGCTTGTTGCCGACTTACCTGGCGTTGGGGCGGTTCCTAGGGCTGGCCCTGGGACTGCCGATGTGGGCTGTGGGAGGCAGCCAGGCTCCCCGTCTAGCTGCCCTATGGGCGCTGATCGCCGGCGCGGGGCTGGTCGCCTCGTTCATCCGACCCATCCCCATTCCCCCAGCCCAACCCACTTCCCAGCGGCAGGGTTACACAATTCAACAACAGCGGGCCTCAGGCCGGGATTGAGGCCAGGTCGGCCCACCCTAATGGGTGGCGACGCGATCCGTGGAACAACCCCACACCCTACGAGCGATGAACCCTGATCCGGTCGGCCTGGCCGCCGCGCGAGAGCGTGTGCGTCGCTGGATCTCGCTGCGAGACCCGGGCGAAGCTGCTGCCGTCTACTACGCCCTCTACCATCCACCGCAGCGTACCCAACTCTTCCTCCATCACGATGCCTCCGGCTTCGTGGATGGCTTCCTGGCTGTCTGCCAAACGGGACGGGACCTCTTCCGACCCGTGGTCGTCCTGCGGGCTGCAGAACCCTCCATCGCCGTAACCTTGTTGCAGGCGGGGTTGGTCCCCGGTCGCCCTTACATCATTCAGACCACCTCGCGTCTGGCCTCCACCCTGGAGGTGGTCCTGGAGGTGAACGTGGAGCGCCGGGGCGTCATCTTCGCCCTGGACCCCACAGCCTTCCGTCCCCTGCCCAACGTCTTGGTACAGCCGGCCCCCGGCCCCGACCGCGAGCGCTGGCGCTTCGTCATCCGCTCCCAGGGGCGGGTGGCCGCCGAGGCCGGCATCAACTGGCGTTCCCCCTTCTTCGCC
>WFUY01000170.1 GCA_015484715.1 Thermoflexales bacterium
TCCCCCTCGTCCAAGGGAGCGCTGGTGGGCACCCCCGTCACCGTACCCATGTCGGGGGTCGGGGTCTCCGTGGGGGCCTGCTCGGCCCCAATGGTCGGCACCCCACCGACGAGGAGGGAGAAGTACAGTCCCAGGATGGTCAGGGAGAGGACGGCCATTCGGGTGAGAGCGTGGCCCCGGCGGAGCGTTCTGAGAAGCCGGATCCGCCCCTTGTTGTGAGTACGTGGTTGCCATGGAGTGCCGTTGCGAGGATGCTTCATCATCTTTTCCCTGATGCTGGTCCGTCCGTCCCCATCGTTACGTTTCAACCTCTCCCCTACCGGAGGTCGTGGGGAATCCGGTCAGCCATCACTTCCCGTGACACAACTGGCAGGTACCCCGGTTGTCCACCCGGAGAAGAGAACTCCGGTTGTTCCCCGAGGGGTCGGTCGCACCATCGGGCCATTCAACGTTTTCGGCGTACCCTCCCATACTGGCAGAGGTGCCGTGGGCAACGTGACAGGTCACACAAGTCACGTCGTGGCTGAACATCGGCCCGCCGGTCGGCAGTGTGCCGCCGTGGACGTCGTGGCAGAGGCTACAACTGGGGGACCCTTGGGTCAGGTGACGATAGGCGAAGATCGGATCGCCGGAGTCGGTGCTCCCACTGCCACCGGGGGCCAGGTAGCGGGTATGACACTGGGAACACCACTCGGAGAGCTGGTCCCCCTGGGTTCCGTAATCCTCGCCGAAATACTGGTTGCCGGACTTCTGGGCGGTGTCGGAGACGGTGTAGACCTTATCTACCTCATCTTCGACATCTACCCCCGTGGTCGCACCCGAGTTGACGGGGATGGCGCGGAGCAGGCGGTAGGTAGGCCCTCCGGTGGTACTGGCCCTGCCGTGCGGGTCGTGACAAGAGGTGCACGAGAGGGGAATGGCCGCTCCGGGGCCGGAGCCAATATCCCCATTGCCCCACGCCGTGCCGGTGCTGCCGTCTACCAGGTGGCTTGACGTGGTCGGTGCACTGGTGGCAGCGCCATCCCAATCCGTATCCATCAGCGCGTTGACAAAACCGCCACCTTTCAAGCCCCGCCCAGCGATGCCCTCAGCGGGGTCTTCGGTGTCCAGGTCCCTCTCCAGGTAGATGCCATCCACGACGTTGGTATCGGCGCCGTTGCCGCCGCTGCCGTGGCAGGTGTAACAGAGATTGGGCACGTCGTCGAGCAGCAGACGAGGAGCGCCGGCCGTGTGTGCCCGATGACAACCGGCGCAGGCATCGGTCGTCGCTGTGTAGTCTCCATGAGGACCGTTGTCGGCCCGTGCAACGGACGCGCCAGAGCCCAGGAAGAGCGCAGTGATGAGCAAGGCCAGGAAGGAGATCGTCAACGACCTGCGATGAGACCGGTTCACGGGACTACTCCTTGTCCCCAAGGCGGGCCTCTGGCGGGCCGGGATGGGCAGCCCGGCCCGCCGCGCCTGTGGGGCGACCCATCGCCCATCGCCATCTACAGAAGCGCTCTGGGCATCTGGTGCCGCTCCGTCGCCTCATCATCTCTCAGACCATCTAGAGCTATGGATGAAACGGGCCCGAGCATCGCCGTGGACAGTTCTATACCCGCTGGAAGGCTACCGTCAAGCGGCCTACTTGCCGTGGCAGCGCTGGCACACCCCGCGGCCATCGCCGCGCAGCAGGGAGCTGCGAGCGTCCCCATCGGGCGTCGTTGACCCATCCGGCCACTCGACGTAGGCGGCATACCCCGTCATCGTTGCGGATGTCCCGTGGGCCACGTGGCAGGTCATGCATTCTACGTTGTGATGCCACTCGGGGCCAACGGTAGTCCGAAGGGTGGGGGGAGAGCCGTAGTCAATGTGGCAGTCATTGCAGGTGGCGCTGGGCGTGCCCTCGGACATGTGGCGATACATGAAGATGTCATCGCCTGAGCTCGTGCTCCCGCTGCCGGAATCGGCCAGATAGCGGGTGTGGCACTGCGCACACCAGTCGGACATCTCCCGCTCCTGCTGGTCCATCGAGGACCAGGTATCTCCAGGCGTGTACGGGTAGCCTTCTCCGAAGTACTTGTTATTGGCGTCAGCGACCGTGTAGATCTTGTTGGTCTCATCGGTGACGTTGACGCCGATAGCTGCCCCTGAGTTGATCGGTATTGGCCGCAGCAGGCGGTAGGTTGCACCGCCAGTGGTGCTGGCGCCACCGTGAGGGTCGTGGCACGAAGTGCACGACAGGCTGAAGTTCGCCGCCCCAGGTCCGGAGCCGATGTTGCCGTTACCCCAGGCCGTACCGGTGCTTCCATCGTTCAGGTGGGAAGACGTCACAGGGGAGCTGGTAGCTGCTCCGTCGAAGTCCGTATCCATCAAGGCATAGACGAAGCCACCACCCTTCAACCCCCGGTTGACGTCGCCCTCGGCAGGCGCTTCGGCTTCGAAGTCGCGATCCACGTAGATGCCATCCTCAACGTTGGTATCTGCACCGGTGGCCGTGCTGCCGTGGCAGGTGAAGCAGAGGTTGGGTACGGTATCCAACAGCAGCCGGGCCGCAGGAGCGGTGTGCGCTCGGTGACAACCGGCGCAGGCGTCGGTGGTCGCCGTATACCCCCCGTGGGGGCCATTGTCAGCCAGGGCCAAGCCGGTTGGCAGAGCAAGGAGCGCTAGCAAGCCGATGACGAGGGCGATCCTGAGTTTCATACTAACCTCCTTCTCCGATTGTCCCCCTCCCGCCCGAAGGCGGGAGGGGACAAGCAGAGGTTAGGTCGAGCGGCTATGCCGTGCTCCTACTTCTGGTGGCAGACCTCACACACACCGCGGTTATCCAGGCGCAGCAGCGAGCTATCGCCTGCCGGGATCGGACCCTGCGGCCCGCTGGGGTCGAAGGCCGGATCAGCGAAGCCGGTCATCTGGGCCGATGTGCCGTGCGGCAGGTGGCAGGTCATGCAGACCACCCGGTCGGCAGTACCGCTCTCGGCCAACGGCAGGGTGTAGCCACCGAAGCCAACCGTCTCGGGGTTGTTCGTGCCCATACCGATCAGCGGGTCCGTGAGCGCATCACCGTTCCAGGGCATATCCACCCGGTGGGTGAAGCCGCCACCGTAGGCCTGGTTGGTGGTGTCGTGGCCCACGTCGGCCCCTGTCTCGTGGTAGGCCACGTGGCAGGCAGCGCAGATGTTGCTCATGCCAGCGCCCCACTGCTCGGTATCGTAGTCCTTGGCCGCGCCCTCATCCACCTGGTCCACCGACACCGCAACACCGTTGACCGTAGCCTTGATGATGCGGTAGTTGGGGGAGCCATGGGGATCGTGGCAGGAGGCGCAGCTCAGGCCCTCCGACAGGTCGGCCGTGGTGCCTCGGTCAACCGCATTACCCCAGGCAGCAAGCACCGTCCCGGTCGGATCGTGCGAGGAGGTGACGGTTATCCCCTGGTAGTACTGGAAGCCGCCACCCAGCAACGGGGCGTTGTCGGGTGTGTTGGCCGCACCCACGTTGCCATCCGCACCACCGGGCGGATCATCGCGGCTGGACAGGTAGTAACCGTCCTCCACGTTGGTGTTGGCGCCCGCCCCCGCAGACCCGTGGCAGGAGATGCACAGGTCATAGGTGCTGGACCGGACGAGCAGCCTGGGGCCGATGGCGGTGTGCGCCCGGTGACAGCCGGCGCACGCATCGGTGGTCGCCGTGTAGCCGCCGTGGGGTCCGCCATTGGCAGACGCCAACCCAACCATGGTCAGAGCCAAGGCTAGGACGACGACTGTGGCTAGGATCAGTTTTCTCATCTCTCTACCTCCCATCTCCCAAATTGTTCTCACAATGTGTGGCCGATGGTATGAAGTCCGTAATCTGTGCTTCTGCCCCTACCACCTCCTTTCTTTACGGCGTGTGCTCGTGGCCCGTTGAACCCCCATCCAATCGTTGGCCATGATCGGGGAGCCGCTCGCGCTAGCACACCGATATGACTTAGTAAGACCAAACCTGGATACGATTGTTCTCTCGATCGGCGATGTACAATCGCCCGTAGCGATCCAAAGCGATGTCGTTGGGATAGTTGAACTGCCCATCACCCATTCCCCAGTCGCCGAAGGCGAAGAGGAAGTCAGGCTCCGGTCCCGAAACATCGTAGACCTTCACGTTCTGCCCCACAGCATCCACCACGTAAAGCCGATCCCGCTCGTCTATGGCCGCACCGCGAGGCAGGCTGAGCGCACCTTCACCAGAACCTCCACCGAAGTGGAACAGGAACTGCCCCTTCTCATCCCACACAGAGATGCGGCCATTGTTCCCATCGGTGACGTAGATCCGTCCCTGGGAATCGGCGACCGCCGAGTTGGGGAAGAGGAACTGCCCATCTCCCTGCCCCGTCGAACCGAAGGAGATCACAGGCGGATCGAAATTCCGCCAAGAGGAGGGCGAGAAGGCATCGGCCGAGATCAAGTACACAGCATTGCGTTCCTGTCTCACATCCGTGAACAGCAGCCTACCGGTGCGATCGAATCGGATCCCCAGCGGAGCCCACATCGCCGGCTCGGGTGTGGGCAACGTCCGCTCCGGTTCTCCGGGGCTTTTGTAGTAGACCACGTGCTCGAACTGGTTGTAGGCGAAGGTGGCATCGGGTCGCAGGTTGTTCACGTGCTTGAGCACATATTCGCTCAGCGTCAGGTCCGGCCCCAGGATGGTATCTAGAAAGGTCCCGTTCTCGTCGTATACGAATATCGCGTGCTGAAGGCGATCGGTGACGAAGACACGGCCGGCTCCGTCAACAGCCAGGTAGACCGGCGACCGCTCGCCGGGCATCGTGCGTGGAGGCGCGAAGGAGCCCAGCGGGTTGCCATCCCGGTCGAAGATCTTCACCAGACGTTTGCCGCCGGTTTCCGCGACATAGATGCGGTCATTCCTCAGCGAGTAGGCCACACCGACCGGCTTGTCCACTCCGTAGATCGAGAACAGGTAATGGGGCGGGTAGTTCACGTCCACCGGCAGCGGGATCATCTCGGGCAACGGCTCCGGCTGCCGCAGATAGCGGATGAAGAGCAAGAGCACACAGGCCAGCAACGCCAGCAACAGCAAGAGCAGCAGGAGCAACCACCGGCGTCGTTTCTCCGCCCGCTCTTCTTCTTCGATAAGGCTGAGGTCGTGCTCAGAAACCTGGTTCCCGGCGTCTATGTTCGACATATGCGCTCACTTCTTTGAGTCCAGTGCGGCTTGGATACGACCACGCGCCTGCAGGATGGCGAAGTCATTGGGCTGCAACTCCAGGGCCCGCTCCACGGCTGCCAGCGCGGCTTCTAAATCCCCCATCTGCTCATAGGTCAACCCCAGGCCCAGAAAGGCCGGGGCAAAGTCTGGCAGCGCCTCGGTGGCCTGTTCCAGATAGTCCTGAGCCGTCTGATAATCCTTCCGACAGAAAGCCTCCATCCCCTGAGCGTACACCACGTAATCCGGCTGGTTTAAGGCAGAATAGCTCTCGACCATGCCTTGGTAGGCCTCGAGGAAGTCGGGGACGAGGCGCACAGCCCTATGATAGCGCTCCAGAGCCGTCTCCAACTCACCGGTAGCCTGATAAGCCACACCCGCCTGATAGAGCGCATCGGCATCCGTCGGAGTGATCTTCAGCGCTGCTTCCAGCACAGGGATCGCATCCTCAGGCCGGTTCAACTTGACGTAGCTCTCGCCGAGGAAGTAGTACGCCGTCTCCAGGGCAGTATCCACACCGGCCATCGGGCGATCCTTGCGCAGTTCCACGAACTTCTCCAGGGGGGCCAGGGAAGCCTCGGGCTGGTTGAGGCGAACGTAGGCAATCCCTGCGATGAGCAACGCTCCCTCGTGCTCCGGGTAAACCTTCAACACCTGGTTCGCCTGCTCCAGGGCCTTCTGGGGCATCCCGCTGCGCAGGTAATACTCGGCCAGGGCGACCCGGGCATCGGGATTCTGAGGATCTTCACGGATCGCCTGCTCCAGCCGCTCGATGTCCATCTCCATCGGCGACTTGTCCTTCAGGCGAACATAGCGATCCCAGTAGTAGTAGCCGCCGAAGAGTATGACACTGACAATCAGAGCCGTCAGCACGATCCAGATGGCCCGCTGGATCTCTTGCGTGTTAAAGCTTCGGCCTTTCTGCGTGGACCCGTTGAGCGTAGGCATGTTAAGGAAGCCTCCTGTAGCCCTAAGGATTGGACACTATGCCGCCTGGATGGCAACGGCTACACAGAATATCCTGGTGACAGGTGTAGCAGACCTGATTCCCCGTCTTGCGATACTCCTCGGCATGGGTGAAGAGCATATCCGGAGGATGCGAGAGATTGTGACACACGCTGTTGCTACAGAAGCCCTGTCCGTGGCACTGGTAGCACTCCTGCCTCTCCTCCTCGGTCACCGAACGGTGTTCGATGGTCCATCGGAAGTCTGAATGGGAGGGCGGTACAGATCCGACGATGACCGGGGCCTCTACGAGCATATCGTCGCCCCGCCCGACAATGGGGACGGTGTGGCAAAGATTGCACTTAACGCTGATAACCTCCACCTCGTTCCCCGATTTGTCCACGTTGACGTGTTTGCCATCGTGGCAGCGGAAGCATCCCAGGAAAGGCGTGTGGCGTTCGTTGTTGGGGTTGGTCCGCCAACTCAACCGCATATCGGGGAAGTTGGTGCTGCTGTAGATCCGCTTGAGCTCCTCGATGGCCGCATCCAGCTCAGCGCGATACTTGGTGTACACTTCCGGGTACCCTACCCGGTAGAAGTCTAGAAGCCCTTCTATGGCAGCATAGGCCTCGGCCTCGCTGGCGTACTCTACCGACAGCACCTCAACCGCTTTGGCCCGAATGTAGGGCAGTTTCCTGGAGATCTTCCCTACGCTGATGGCCTCATCCACAACCACCTCTGGCGGAGGGATGAAGTGGGCGGTGCGGTTATGGCAGTCTATACAATCCATCTTGCGGATCTCTCCCCTGGCACGCGCTTCCTCCACAAACTCGGTCCAAGCCATATTGAGCATATCTCGGGCATAGAACTCCTTCAGCGTCCCATCTTCCTGCTCTACGCCCACCCACAGGATTACCTGTCGCTGTTCATCGGCAGCGATGTAGTAGACCGGGTTGGTAATGTGCCAGTGGATGCCTTCGCTGACCCCTGTGCTCTCCCGCCATCCTCCCATCTTTAGGATGAGGGTGGACTGGACCGGTGTGTTGGCCTCATCGTTGTCGTAGTGGACGATCGTCTTGATGATGTTGTCGCGGAAGAGGGTGGGTGTATGGCACTCCTCACACGTCTCCCGGGCAGGACGCAGGTTGTGGACAGGGCTCTTGATAGGGCGGCTGTAGCTGTTTGCCAGGACGGCCACCACCTGCTTCAGCCCGTCAATCTTGGATCTGACGAAGAAGGAAGCCCCCGGCCCGATGTGGCACTTGGCGCACTCGACATTGGCGTGCGGGGAGCGCTCGTAACGGACGAACTCCGACTTCATCGGATGGCAGACCGTGCCACAGAACTCGGCGCTCTCGGTGTAGGTGTAGACTTGGTATCCGCTGAACAGGAAGACAAGGCCCACCAGGAGCAGAACCCCAAGGGCTATGAGCAGGTTCAACCGATGCTTGGGACGGCTGAGGTCAATAACCACCTTCGGCCATCGGAGCCTACGCCGGTATGGCCGGGGCTCGACAAGGACGGAAGCCGCCTCGCCATACTCCTCGATGGCCTGCTCGTCCACAATGATCTGTTCATCTACGGCGATGGCCTGTTCATCCAACACCCTGGGTCGCTTCATAACCGGTCCCTGCCAGGATCTTTTGGGGATGGGTTGGACCTTCCTCGGTGGGCATCTCCTCTGCAGCGACCTTCTGAAGATAGGCGTAGGCTGCCAGGATGCGCCGGTACTCCAAGGGATGCGCGTGCTGCATCTCCTTTTCCGTCATAATGCCCGTGAAGATGCTCCTGTTTCGCTCCTTGATGACGGTATGGTACATGTGCCAGATCAGGATGGACAGGGTAGCCAAAATCGCTTCCCAACCGTGCAAGGCCCGAGCCACCGGGATTGCATCACCGGGCAACACCGAGGTCACGGTGACCGGGAACCACATCATCAGTCCGGTGATGATCATCAGGGGTGCCCCCCACAGCAATGCCCAATACTCCAGCTTCTCCTCGACGGTGAAGCGGTCAAACTCCGGTCGGTGATCCACCAGACCCAGGTTGAACTTCACCATATGCACCAGGTCCCGAAAATCGCGCAGCGAGGGCCACATCGCACCGCGTTCTCGCTTGACAAACCAGATCACCAGAATCCGCCAGGTGTGGTACACCGCTTCTAGGATGAAGACGAAGGCCGCCAAGTGATGAAGCGTGCGCATCGTCTCCACCCCACCCAGGAGGTTGATGATCCAGCCAACAACGAGGTGCTGGCTGTAGCGCTGAAGCAACCCTGTCACGGCCAGGGTGGTGAATGTCACGATGAGAACCTGATGCTCAAAGCGCTCCGTCCGGTTGAAGCGGATGAAGACCCGCGAGCCATCCGGCATAATCTGCATCCGGGCCGCAAGGGATCGAGCGGCTCGTAACTTGCGAGCCCGTGCCTTCCGCTTGATCTGCTCGATCGAGGCCAGCTCTTCCTCGTAGTCGTGACCTGCGTTAGGAGAAATCGTTGGTGAAGTCATATTCATCGAGTTCCACTTCAGCGAGGGCCTGGCGTACCATCTGACGCCTGTCAAGCCACCGCCGGCGAGCATCCAAACCAATGTAGAGGAGGAAGCCACCGATCACCAAAGGGATCAAGATGCGATAGGCCAGGTTGACGACGTACAACGCCGGCGTCTCCTCCAGCGTGGGAATGTAGTGACCAAGCCACGCCCGTGGGAACCGGATGTTGGCATCGGTATGGCACTGCTGACAGGTGTGCTGGAGGTTGGTCGGATAGACTGTGGACAAGGGATCATCCACCCGGCGGATATTGTGGATGCCGTGGCAATCGAA
>WFUY01000171.1 GCA_015484715.1 Thermoflexales bacterium
GGCCGGCAACGAGTTGGTGGCTTACGCCGGTCGCTTCCGCCGCGACGAAGTGGAAACCCTGGCCCGGCTGGTGATGGAAAGTTGGGAGGCCGGTGCCCGGGTCGCCGCCGCCCTGGGGCGGGAGGGGAGCCGCTTCGAGCAGAGCCTGCACGAAGGAGCCGACTACCTCCTCTACTCCCTCGCTGCCACCGATGACCTGATCCTCTCCGTCGCCACCCGTCCCGACCGCCCCCTAGGGATGGTCCGCTACCGCACCCGGGAGACCGCCCAGGCGCTACGGGCTGTCCTGGGTGGATCATAGGATGATCGGACCGTCCGCAGTCCCCAGTCCGTGGTCCATTTTTCCTGCTTTTCCACCAGCGTGGGATGTGGGTCGGACTGGGGGCCGAGGACTGAGAATCCCGTTCCCCCACACCCGTGGGGGTGAACTGCGAGGGCGCTGTATGCTGCATCCCTACGCTGCGCTCCTTACTGGGCTGGGAGAGCTTCGATGAGTGCAACCCGTGACACCCTTCCCCCGTCAACCGATACCCCCGGTCAGGAGGGCGACCGGCCCAAGCTGGTCCTCATTGACGGTCACGCCCTGGCCTACCGGGCCTTCCACGCCCTGCCGGCCGACCTGAAGACCTCCCGGGGCGAACTGACCAACGCCGTCTACGGCTTCACCTCGATGCTCCTCAACGTCCTGCGAGATGAACAGCCCGACTACATCGCCGTCACTTTCGACAAAGGGCGCACCTTCCGTCACGACACCTACCCCGACTACAAGGCCCACCGGGTCAAGATGCCCGACGAGATGCACGACCAGATGGCCCGCATCCGCCAGGTCGTCCAGGCCCTGAGCATCCCCATCTTCGAGGTCGAGGGGTATGAGGCCGACGACCTGCTGGGCACGCTGGCCCGCCAGGCCGCCGAACAGGGCGTCGAGACCCTCATCGTCACCGGCGACACCGACGCCCTGCAGTTGGTGGACGACCGTACCCGCGTCCTCACCTCCCGCCGGCGCTTCTCCGAGACGGTGACCTACGACGAGGAGACGGTCCGTCAGCGGTACGGCCTCTCGCCGGCCCAACTGGTGGACCTGAAGGCGCTGGAGGGAGACAAGTCGGACAACATCCCCGGCGTGCGGGGCGTCGGGAGGAAGACGGCGGTCAAGCTGCTCCAGAAGTATGGCTCACTGGAGGGGATCTACGAGCACCTGGACGAGCTCTCGCCGAGCCTGCGCCGCAAACTGGAGGCGGGCCGTGAGGCTGCCTTCCTAAGCAAGGCCCTGGCCACCATCCGCCGCGACGCCCCCATCCGCCTGAACCTGGAGGCCTGCCGGAGCCGCGCCTTCGATCGGGAGCGGGTGATGCGGCTCTTTCGCGAGTTGGAGTTCCGCTCCTTGGTGGATCGGGTGCCCCAACCGGAGGGGGAGAAGCCGTCGGGCCGGCCCCGCCAGTTGGGCCTCTTCGAGGCGGCGGCGGAGCCGACCGCTGCGCCCGGCCCGGAGCCTGCCCCCTACCAGGTTATTGCTGACCTCCCTGCCCTGGAGGCCCTGGTCGCCCGGCTGCAGACGGTGGAGGCGATCACCCTGGACACGGAGACGACCCACACCGACCCGATGCAGGCGGAGTTGGTGGGGATCGCGCTGACCGACGGGCCGGGCCGGGGCTACTACGTCCCCATCGCCGGCCCCGACGGCACGGGCGAGGGGCTGCCCCCGGTCCAGGCGCTGGAGGTGCTGCGCCCCCTGCTGGAGGGGCCGACGCCGTTCAAGTACGGCCACAACGTCAAGTACGACCTCACCGTCCTGGCCCTGTTGGGCGTCCACCTGGCACCGCCGGCCTTCGATACGATGATCGCCGAGTGGCTGCTGAATCCGGCCTCGGGCAACCTGGGGCTGAAGAACCTGGCCTGGGCACGGCTGGGCGAGGAGATGACCCCTATCACCGACCTCATCGGCAAAGGCAAGAAGCAGATCACGATGCGCCAGGTGCCGGTGGAGGAGGCGGCCCGCTACGCCTGCGCCGACGTGGACATGACCCACCGGTTGGTGGGGGTGCTGGAGCCCGAGCTGAAGGAAAAGGCTCTCTGGTCCCTCTTCACCGACCTGGAGATGCCCCTGGTGCCGGTGCTGGCGGCGATGGAGATGGCCGGCGTCCGCCTGGACGTGGACCTGCTGGCCCGGATGTCCCGGGAGTTGGCCGCCCGGCTGGGGGAGTTGGAGCGGCAGATCCACGAGATGGTGGGCTTCCCCTTCAACGTCAACTCCACCCAGCAGCTCTCCGACGTCCTCTTCGTCCACCTCAAGCTGCCGGCGACGGGGGTGCGCAAGACGAAGTCGGGCCACTACTCGACGGGAGCCGGCGTCCTGGAGAAGCTGCGGGGCCTCCACCCGGTGGTGGACCTGATCCTGGAGCACCGGCAACTGGCCAAGCTCAAGTCCACCTACGTGGATGCGCTGCCCCGGATGGTGAACCCGCGCACGGGCCGGCTGCACACCTCCTACAACCAGACGGGCACCGTCACCGGGCGCATCTCCTCATCGGCCCCCAACCTGCAGAACATCCCCATCCGCAGCGAGTTGGGCCGGCAGGTGCGGCGGGCCTTCGTCGCCGAGCCGGGCTGGCGACTGGTGGGGGCCGACTACTCCCAGATCGAACTGCGGATCATGGCCCACGTGGCCGATGATCCGGGGCTCCAGGCCGCCTTCCGGCGGGGGGAGGACATCCACGCCAGCACGGCAGCCGCCGTCCTGGGGGTGGCACTGGAGGAGGTGACGCCGGAGATGCGCCGGCTGGCCAAGAGCGTCAACTTCGGCCTCTCCTACGGGCAGACCGCCTACGGCTTGGCCCAGACGACGGGCCTCTCCCAGGAGGAGGCGGAAGCCTTCATCCGCACCTACTTCGAGCGCTTCCCCGGCGTGAGAGCCTACATCGAGCGGACGAAGCGGCAGGCGCTGGAGCAGGGGTACGTGGAGACGCTGTTGGGGCGGCGGCGCTACTTCCCCAACCTGGCCAACCTGCGGGGGCCGGCCCGGGGCCGCGCCGAGCGGGAGGCCATCAACGCCCCCATCCAGGGCACCGCCGCCGACATCATCAAGATCGCCATGGTGCGACTCCACCGGCGCCTGCAGGAGCAGGGCTTCCAGGCCCGGATGATCCTCCAGGTCCACGATGAACTGATCCTCGAAGCCCCGGAGGAGGAGGTCCCCACCGTCGCTCCCCTCGTCCGAGAGGTGATGGAGAGCGCCTTCACCCTCAAGGTGTCGCTGAAGGTGGACCTGAAGGTGGGGGAGAACTGGGAGGAGATGGAGGAGATGGCGTAGGCGAGGCGGAATCCCCTCGCGGCACCGGTATCCCTATTCCGGCGCTGGCATCTCCGAGGCCAGCAGCGCCTCCGCCTGTCGGATCTGCTCCCGGACCGCCTCGGGTGCGGTGCCCCCCACGGCCCGCCGCCGGGCCACGGAGCGGGCCGCGTCGAAAACCCGGTAGAGGTCGGCGGCGAAGGCGGGGTGGATGGCCCGGTAGCAGGCCAGGGGAAGCTGCGAGAGGGGGACGCCCGTCTCCGCGGCCTCCCGGACCACCTGCCCGACGATCTGGTGGGCTTGCCGGAAGGGCAGGCCCTTCTCGACCAGGTAGTCGGCCAGGTCTGTGGCCAGCATCGCCTCGTCCAGCGCCGCCGCCATCCGCTCCTCGTGGACGGTCATCGTGGCGACCGCGCCGGCGACGACGGGCAGCGTGAGGGCCAGCGTCTCCACGGCGTCGAAGAGGGGCTCCTTGTCCTCCTGGAAGTCCTTGTTGTAGCCGCTGGGTGTCCCCTTGAGCACCGCGAGCAGCGTCACCAGGTCCCCCAGGAGCCGTCCGCTCTTCCCCCGCGTCAACTCCAGGCTGTCCGGGTTCTTCTTCTGGGGCATCAGGCTGGAGCCGGTGCTGTAGGCATCGGCCAGGGTGACGAAGCCGAACTCGGCCGTGGAGAAGAGGATCAGGTCCTCGGCCAGCCGGCTCAGGTGGACGCCGATGAGGGCGGCAACGAAGAGGAACTCGGCGATGTAGTCCCGGTCGGCGACGGCGTCCAGGCTGTTGGGGCTGACGGCCCGGAAGCCCAGTTCCTGCGCCAGTGCCTCCCGGTCTATGGGGAAGGGGGTGCCTGCCAGCGCACCGCTGCCCAGGGGGAGCACCGCCGTCCGACGGCGACAGTCGGCCAGCCGCTCCCGGTCCCGCTGCAAGGGCCAGAAGTGGGAGAGCAGCCAGTGGGCGAAGAGGAGGGGCTGGGCCCGCTGGAGGTGGGTGTAGCCGGGCATCAGGGCCTGGGGATGGGCCTGGGCCTGCTGCACCAGGGCGGCCTGGAGCTCCCGTAGCCCCGCCTCCACGGTGGGGATCGCCTCCTCCAGCAGGTAGAGACGGGTGTCGGTGGCCACCTGGTCGTTGCGGGAGCGCCCGGTGTGGAGCTTGCCGGCCACCTCGCCGATCAGTTCGTGCAGCCGCCGCTCCACGGCGGTGTGGATGTCCTCGTCCTCCGAGGCGGGCACGAAGGTGCCTTGCTCGAACTCCTCCCGGACCTGCGCCAGCCCGGCGACAATCTGTTCTGCCTCCTCAGAGGTCAGCAGGCCGGCCCGGGCCAGGGCCCGGGCGTAGGCGATGCTGCCCCGGATGTCGTGGGCGTAGAGACGCCGGTCGAAGGGGAAGGAGTCGTGGAAGCGCCGCATCGCTTCGGCGGGCGGCTCGGTGAAGCGCCCACCCCAGAGCCGGTGGGGGTTTCGGTTCACGATGGTCTCTCCTTCAGCGCTTGGGCAATCACCGCCGCCAGGCACTCCACGTCCGGTGGTTTCTGGAGCCAACCTACGACGCCGTGGGTTCGCAGTCCTGCCGCTTCCTCACCCAGCGGGTAACCGGTGAGTACGATGATCTTCACGCCCGGCTTGCGCTGCTGGAGGGCCTGGCAGAGA
>WFUY01000172.1 GCA_015484715.1 Thermoflexales bacterium
GGAATTAAGGGCGGCCCGGCGGCTCATCCTACAGCCGCCGGGCTGTTTTTTTGCGGCTCTGGCTACCCGACCGCCGCCACCCTCCCGCAGGTCACGCAGTGCCCGACGACAACGACGGCTTGTCGGAGGCCGCCTATGACGTGCTCCAGGCCGTGGGAGGGACCTGCGGGAGGGTCAACCACGAGCCTAAACCAGCCGCAGGTTGGGCACTACGTCCATCTCCCAGCCGTCCCGTTGGCCGGCCTGAAAGCGGTAGTAGGCCGCTGCGCCGATCATCGCGGCGTTGTCGGTGCAGAGGAAGATGGGCGGGTAGTAGACGGGGATGTCGCCGGCGCGGGATTTCACCTCTTCTCGCAGCCGCCGGTTGGCCGAGACGCCTCCTGCGAGGAGGATCGCCTTGGCCTGATAGGCAGCCGCCGCCTGCACCGTCTTCTCGGCCAGGACGTCCACCACAGCCTCCTGGAAGGCCGCGGCCAGGTGGGGGATCGGAGCCTGGCGGGGAGGGCGACCATCCGGCCCCGCCTCGCCATATCCTCTGACTACGCGAAGCACCGCCGTCTTCAAGCCGCTGAAGCTGAAGTCCCAGGAACCCTCCAGCCAAGCCCGGGGGAAGCGGAGGCGGGCGGGATCCCCCTTCTGGGCCACCCGCTCGATGGCCGGCCCGCCGGGATAGGGAAGCCCCAGCAGCCGCCCCACCTTGTCAAAGGCCTCGCCGGCGGCATCGTCCCGCGTCCCCCCCAGCCGCTGGTAACGCCCGTGATCCTGCATCAGCACCAGTTCCGTGTGCCCCCCGGAGACGATGAGGCAGAGCAGAGGGAACTCCAGCGCGTCGGGGTCCGCTGCGCCTTCGCTCTCCGTCTCCAGCCAGTGGGCGTAGATGTGCCCTTCCAGGTGGTTGATCCCCAGCAGGGGCAGGTCGCGCCCCAAGGCGATCCCCTTGGCCGCGTTCACCCCCACCAGGAGGGAGCCGGCCAGCCCCGGCCCGCGCGTCACCGCCACCGCGTGGAGGTCCCGCCACCCCACGTGGGCCTTGACCAGCGCCTCCCGGATGACGGGAACGATGGCCTCGATGTGGGCCCGGGAGGCCATCTCGGGGAAGACGCCGCCGTACCGGGCGTGAAGGTCTATCTGGGAGGCGACGACGTTGGAGAGGATGCGACGTCCATCCTCGATCACCGCCGCCGCCGTCTCGTCGCAGGAAGTCTCGATGGCCAAGATGCGCATAGCAGGTCCCATCAGGCACCGGCAACCGGGATGACCAGATCCTTGGGGAAGTCCGTCAGGTTGTGGAAGCGTCCGTCCTCGTCCAGCCAGAAGGTGTCCTCGATACGGATGCCGAAGCCCTGCTCCGGGTAGTAGAGCCCCGGCTCGACGGTGAAGACGACACCCGGCTGGAGGGTGTCCTCGTTCCCCGGTACGTCGGCGAAGATGGGCCGGCCGTGGATTTCCAGTCCGAGGCCGTGCCCTAGGGAGTGGACGTACCCCTCCTTGGTCGTGGGATCGCTCTTCACCGTTGGGTGGCCCCGGGCCTCGAAGAGCTCACAGGCCATGACCTGGTACCGGCGCGTCGCCGCCCCTGGCCGAAGTGCTGCGACCACCTCGTTGAAGCAGTCCAGCACGTCCCGGTAGGCCCGCTCCACCTCAGGCGGGGCGTACCCCAGGCAGAAGGTACGGGTCATGTCGAAGAAGTAGCCGCCGCCGGCCTCCTGGGGGAAGAGGTCGAAGACGATGGTCTGGCCCAGCCGCAGGGGGGCATCGTCCTCACCGTGGCTGTGGGGAACGCCGGCATCCCGCCCGATGGCGAAGATCATCTCCTCGGGGTCCTCCAGGCGGTTCTCGAAGAGGCGAGCCCGAACGAACTGCTTGACGTCCCCCACCGTCAGCGGGGAGCCATCCTCCCGGATGAGGGTGCCGTTGGCGGTGGGGTGGCGGCGCAGGAACCGGACGACGTCGGCCATGATCTGGGAGACGCGCCGGCCCACCTCCCGGATGCGGGCGACCTCCTCGGCGTCCTTCGTCGCCCGGGCCACGGCGAAGATGTCGTTGTCGAACTCGCCGATCACCTCGATCTGGGGCAGGGCCGCATCCAGGGCCCGCAGGAAGGCGTAGCTGGCCCCTTGCTCACGGCGTCCGTAGAAGGCGACCCGCCCCTGGACGCCCAGTTCCTCGAAGAGGCGGGTGTAGAGGAGGACGGTGGCCTGCAGCCGGTCTCCCTGAGCCTCTTCGATGAACTTGCGAAAGTTGTAGTCACCCAGGTCGCGGGTGGTGAGGCCGCTCTTGGCCGCCTCGTCCCGTTCCATCGAAGCGTGGAAGAGGACCGGGGCCTCCCCTCGGCGCTTGATCACCGTGGCGTGGCTCAGCTTGGCGCCGTTGGTCAGGTAGTACATCGTGGGGTTGTCGCGGACGCCGCCCATCACCACGGCGGCGTCAATGCCCCGCTCGGCCATGAGCCGGTCCAGGTCCCGTTTCATCGCGGTTCTCCTATGGGGTGGGATGGGAAGGTCAGGCGAACGACACAGGTACTCTACCACAGTTTGGCGGAGGGGGCAAGGG